>JAJYNB010000395.1 GCA_021786555.1 Bacillota bacterium
CATGTGCAGGCTGTGAGCGGGATTTTGGCGAAGCTGGGTTTATCGCAGGATTACCTCTTGTGCGGCGTTCACCCGCCCTTTCACAAGTTGAGCGCCCAGCAGATCTGGCGCCAGGGAGAAGAGCCTGGCGCGGTTCACTGCAACTGCTCTGGCAAGCACAGCGGCATGCTCGCCCTGTGCCGTTATTATGGTTGGCCCCTGGACAACTACCTGGATTTGTCTCATCCGCTGCAGCAGATGCTGCTGGAGACAATCAAGTCTTACCATGAAACTGAGGATGTGGCGGTAGGGGTTGACGGCTGCGGCGTGCCGGTTTACGGCATGTCTTTGATTGATATGGCTAAGGGGTATGCCAGGCTGGTAGACCCGGATGGCAAGTTCCTGCCTGTTCCTTTAGCTGAGGCATCGAAGCAGGTTGTAAAGGCCATGACCAAGTATCCGAAACTGGTGGCCGGTACGGGGCGGTTTGATTCTATCCTTATGGAGGAGACTGGCGGCAAGGTGGTGGCCAAGACAGGGGCAGAAGGGGTAGAGTGCTTTGGATTGGTGGACAGGGGAATTGGAGTGGCCATCAAGATCGAGGATGGCAACAGCCGGGCAGCTGAGCCGGCAGCTATTGAGGTGCTGCACCAGCTTAAGGTATTGAGTGAGGGTGAGATGCAGGCTCTCTCCCATAAGCACCGGGTGGCGGTGAAAAACCACCGTAAGGAAACAGTGGGTGAAATCCGGCCGGTATTCAGATTGAATTTTGACTATAGGTAAAGGGTCCCGCCCGAAATGGAAGATTATCATTTCGGGCCTTTTTCTGGTAAAATAATACCGGTCCACATTGTGTCTGGAGGGAAACGAATTGCCTATTGTCAAAGAGATTGCCAGTCAGTTGAAAATCAGGGAGTCACAGGTCAAGAGCGCCGTTGAACTTTTGGACGGAGGAAATACAATTCCTTTTATTGCCCGCTACCGCAAAGAGGTGACGGGTGAACTGGATGAAAATGCTTTGAGGGCAATTGAAGAAAAGCTTGCATACCTGCGCAACCTGGCTCAGCGCAAGGAAGAGGTTATTCGGCTGATTGCGGAACAGGGGAAACTCACCCCGGAGCTGGAGCAGGCAATCACCTCTTCGAAAATCCTGCAGGAAGTGGAGGATTTGTACCGCCCATACAGGCAAAAACGGCGGACCCGCGCTACTATGGCCAGGGAAAAGGGGCTGGAGCCGCTGGCCTTGACCGTGCTGGCCCAGGAAGCGGGGTCGGGTAACCCGCTTGAGTTTGCTGCGGCATACGTGAACGATGATTTGGGTGTGGGCTCGGCGGCAGAGGCCTTAACCGGGGCCCAGGATATCATTGCTGAAATAATCTCGGATGATGCGGCGGTGCGTAAAAAGCTGCGGGAGTTTTTCTTTGCCAAGGGGATGTTAGCGGTTACAGCCGCAAAAGGTAATGAGGTTAGCCCCTACGAAATGTACTACAACTACTCCGAACCCTTGGGCAAAGTTCCGCCCCACCGGGTCTTGGCCATCAACAGGGGTCAACGGGAGGAATTTCTCACTGTGAAGATTGAAGTGGGGCCGGAGGTTGGGGACATAGTCTTGCGGTCTTATGTCAAAAGCGGGATTTTCGCTTCCCTGGTCCGGGAGGCCGGTGAGGATGCTTATAAGCGCCTGATTGCCCCCTCCATTGAACGGGAGGTCCGGGCAGAGCTTACAGCTTTGGCTGAAGAACAGGCTATCAAGGTCTTCTCAGCCAACTTGCGCAACCTGCTGCTGCAACCACCGGTGCGGGGGAAAGTGGTGTTGGGTATCGATCCTGGCTACCGCACAGGCTGCAAATGGGCGGTGGTGGATGATACCGGGAAACTGTTGGAGGTTGGGGTGATTTACCCTCACCCGCCCCAGAACAGGCGGGACGAGGCTAAAAAGATCATCTCCTCCCTGGTAAACCGCTACGGTGCCGCAATTATTGCTATCGGCAACGGTACTGCTTCCCGGGAAACCGAAGCCATGGTCTCCGAGACAATTAAAGAGGGACTGGGCCAGGTACAATATATTCTGGTCAGTGAGGCTGGAGCTTCGGTTTACTCCGCCTCTAAACTGGCGGGGGAGGAGTTCCCGGAGCTGGATTTGTCCATGCGCAGTGCCGGTTCTATTGCCCGCAGGCTGCAGGACCCGCTGGCCGAACTGGTGAAAATTGAGCCAAAAGCTGTGGGCGTGGGTCAATACCAGCATGACGTAAGCCCGAAGCGGCTTGATGAGTCCCTGCGGGGTGTGGTGGAATCGTGTGTGAACAGCGTCGGGGTGGACTTAAACACCGCTTCGGCTTCTTTACTTCAGTATATAGCCGGCTTGAAGCCTGTTACTGCAAAAAACATCGTGGCTTTGCGGGAGAAAAAGGGTCGGTTCCGCCTGCGCAGCCAGCTTAGAGAAGTGCCGCGGCTGGGCGAACAGACCTTCGTCCAGTGCGCCGGATTTCTGCGCATACCAGGCGGGGAGAATCCATTGGAAAACACCCCTGTCCATCCCGAATCCTACGAGATTGCTGAGGCTGTGCTGGCCAAAGTGGGCTATCATAAGGAGGATCTGTCAGACAAGAAGGAAGAGGTTAAACGGGCCCTGAATTCCTTAGATGCGGAAAAACTGGCTGCGGAGCTGGGGGCTGGAGCGCCAACAGTTAAAGACATAATTTTTTCCCTGCAGCGCCCGGGCCGCGACCCCCGGGATGAACTGCCGAAACCCCTCCTGCACTCGGAAATAACCACGCTGGAAAGCTTAAAGCCGGGAATGGTTCTGCAGGGTACGGTGCGTAACGTGGTAGACTTTGGCGCCTTTGTGGATATCGGTGTAAAGCACGACGGGCTGGTACATATTTCACAGCTGTCCGAGAAGTTTATCAAGCACCCTATGGACGCGGTGGCGGTAGGGGATATTGTCAAGGTCAAGGTACTCCAGGTAGACTTGACCCGGCAGCGCGTTTCCTTGAGCATGAAGGATGTTTACTGATGGCACACGGCTTTAAACGCTACTGGGGCTATGTGGCGGTGGCCCTGTCGTCCACTTTCTTCGCACTGGTGGCCATACTGACCAAAGTGGCTTACGGGCTGGGTATGACGCCATGGCTGCTGCTCACTTTGCAGTCGCTGTTTGCGTCAATATTGTTGCTGCTGTACGCTTTCCTGTTCCGGCCAGGGGATTTGCGGGTGAGTCAGAATCTCCTGCCCAAACTCCTGGCCCAGGCGGGAGTGGGCAGCTTGGGCACTTCCTTTCTCTACCTGTCGGCGCTGCTCTATTTGCCGGCATCTATCAGCTCCATGCTCCTGTATACCTATCCCGTCCTGGTAACCCTGGGGGCCTTCCTCTTTTTTCGGGAGAAGATTGGGGCAACCCATCTTTTGGCTCTGGCCCTCGCCCTAGGCGGGACGATTCTTTCCAGCCAAATCTGGCAGGCTTCCGCCGGTTCCTCATGGCTAAAGGGTATTTTTTATGGCCTCGCTTCGGCAGCGTCTTACAGTTTCTTTATTCTATATGGCGAGCATATTCTGCACCGGGTGAAGCCCTTTACCACCCTGGTCTACGTCCAGGTATTTTCCAGCGTGATTCTGTTGCTGTACCGCCTGCCGTGGTTTCTGGAGGAAAGAAGACCGCCGTCCCTAACCCCGCTGCAGCTCCTGCTGGGGTTTGCAGTTGGTACTGTGGCTTCCATATTGCCGTTTTGGCTCCTCTTGGAGGGGATAAATTACATCGGAGCAAGCAAAACTTCCATCGTCAGCACCCTGGAACTGCCGGTGACGTTTTTGCTGGCCTTTGTTTTTTTGGGAGAAAAGTTTAATCTCTGGCAGGGGATCGGGGCGGTCCTGATTGTCACCAGTGTATTTGTGGTGCGGCTGAGGGATTTGCGCCTGCCGGACAGGGGTAAACTCTAGGCTTAAAGCATATAGTTGCGGGTGGAAATGAGCCGTGATACGGCGAAGAAACAAGAATGAACCGGAGGGATGAAGTTGCTGGCAATAATCAATGGCAAGATATACGCACCCGACTTTACTGAAGGAGTGGTCCTGGTTAATGGCGGCAAAATAGAAGCTTTAGGGCAGGTGGAGATTCCGGAGGGAGCTGAGATAATTGACGCCGGGGGAGGATGGGTTGTACCGGGGTTTATCGACGCCCACACTCACTTGGGGGTGTGCGAGGAAACTTTCCGTATCGAGGGGGATGATACCAACGAAATGACCGACCCGGTAACGCCCCATGTGCGAGCGCTGGATGCGGTAAACCCGGAGGACGAGGGACTGAGGGATGCGGCTGCGGGCGGCATCACAGCGGTGTTCACCGCCCCCGGCAGCGGCAATGTGATAGGGGGGACCGGGCTGGTCATCAAGACCACGGGAAAAGTGGTTGACAAGATGGTGCTGCGGGACCCGGCGGGGTTAAAAGTGGCTTTTGGCGAAAACCCCAAACGTGTATACGGAGAAGAAAAGAAGATGCCCATGACCAGGATGGGTACCGCTGCCCTGATGCGGGAAAGCCTGGTCAAGGCGCAGCACTACCTGGAATGCATGAACAAAGGAAAAGAAGACCCGGACGAAATGCCGGAGCGGGATTTGAAGCTGGAAGTCCTCGCCCAGGTTTTGCAAAAGGAGATTCCCTTACGTGCGCATGCCCACCGGGCCGATGATATTATGACTGCAGTCAGAATTGCCCGGGAGTTTGACGTTGATCTGGTCATCGAACACTGCACTGAAGGCCACAAGGTCGCTGAGGAATTGGCCGAGGCCGGTGTTCCCGCCGTCGTGGGACCGTCCCTGTCGAACCGGGCCAAGGTGGAATTGAAGGACATAAGCTTTAAGACCCCGGGGGTTTTGGCCAAGGCCGGGGTCAAGGTGGCCCTGATGACGGACCATCCGGTAACCCCCATTCAGTACCTTCCAATTTGTGCTGGCTTGGCGGTCAGGGAAGGCATGAGCATGGAAGATGCCCTGAAAGCTTTAAGCATCAACGCGGCGGAAATTTTAGGGGTAGACAAACGGGTGGGCAGCCTGGCACCCGGCAAAGACGCTGATGTGGTGATATGGTCGGGCAACCCTGTAGAGGTCATGTCCCGCCCGCTGTGGGTGATGATTGACGGTACAATGGTATTTCAAGCTGAGGGCTTTAGCATTTAGAGAATAACAACTTGGTTCAGGCAACTAAAAGTGCATAAATATACAGCGGCGTAACTAATGAAAACACATAAACAGCGGGGAAAACGCACCAATTATGAGTATTTTTCAGGTATTACGGCTAGAAGTCATTATGCAGCAGTTTTTATATGAAAATACAGAATTCGACGTTTTGACGGGAAACTTGTCGAGGTAGTACAATAAACCTTGGTGTTTCTGCGGTTTGAGGCCGTTGACAGAACTTTACTGGCTAAAAGGCGGAAGGCAAGGCAATGTTTACATTTAGCAATATTTTGTTTTTGGTTACAGTAGGCCTGCTTTTGTTGGGGGGCCTACTATCTGTTCTTACCTTCGGGAGGCCAAGGCTGAGCATAATTTCGGGTTTTACCTCCGCCGCTGCTGCCTCCCTGGCCGGGGTTGCCCTGGGCTTGAGCGTGCTTATAGGAGGACAGCAGGTTAACCTGGTTTTGCCCTGGGCCCTGGTGGATAATTCTCTCAGCTTTGCGGTAGGACCGCTGGCTGGGTTTTTTATCATTGTCATCTCAGTGGTCTCACTGGCCGTTTCCATTTTCTCCTTCGGCTATGCGGCAGAATATGCCGGCAAACATAATGTAGGTCTGATGGGGCTGCTTTACAACTTGTTTATCTTGGCCATGATTTGCCTGACGGCCAGCGGAAATTCCCTGCTGTTCCTGTTTTTCTGGGAACTGATGGCTCTGACTTCCTACCTGCTGGTGGTGTTTGAGCACGGGGACTCGCGCGTAAGACAGGCGGGGTTCATCTATGTGGTCATGACACACCTGGGCACAATGTTTATCGTACTGGCCTTTCTGCTGCTTTACAGGGAGGCAGGCAGTTTTAATTTTGCCCGCTATGCTGCGGTGGGACCGGGCTTGCCTGTTGCTCTTAAAACCACTATATTCCTGCTGGTAACCGTGGGATTTGGCACCAAGGCAGGAATCATTCCTCTCCACATCTGGCTGCCCAAAGCGCACCCCGCTGCGCCCGGCAACGTTTCCGCCCTGATGTCCGGGGTGATGCTGAAGACGGCCATTTATGGGTTTATCAAAATTGTGTTTGATGTATTGGGCGGGGGCCCAGCCTGGTGGGGGGTTCTCATTCTGGTGCTGGGCGTCATTTCCGCCCTGCTGGGCGTGATGTATGCATTGATGGAGCATGATATCAAACGGCTCCTGGCATATCACAGCGTGGAGAACATCGGCATCATTTTACTGGGCCTGGGGGCCTCCTTGATTTTTCTGGCGTACGGCAACAGGGCCTTGGCCATGTTGGGCCTGGCGGCAGCCTTGTTCCATGTGTTTAATCATGCCGTTTTTAAAGCGCTGCTGTTTTTGGGGGCAGGTTCGGTGCACGTGGCTACCCGGACCCGGGACATGGAAAAGATGGGCGGCTTGTTGAAAAGAATGCCCTGGACAGGGTTCTTTTTCCTGATCGGCTCAATATCGATTTCAGCCCTGCCTCCCTTTAACGGGTTTGTCAGCGAATATCTGACCTTTCAGTCCCTTTTGCAGCTTGCTTCTGCCCACTTGGGCCCGGCCTTGAGCGTCTTGGGTCCTGTGGCCGGCGCCGGTTTGGCTCTGACCGGGGCTTTGGCGGCGGCTTGTTTTGTCAAAGCTTTCGGGATTCAGTTCCTGGCTATGCCCAGGAGCTCTAACGCGGAGCGGGCAAGAGAGGTGGCTGTCAGCATGCGGCTCGGAATGGGCCTGCTGGCTCTAATCTGTTTTGTGGCCGGGGTAATGCCTGCGAGCGTTACCAGGCTGCTTGACCCTGTAACCAGGGCCCTGCTGGGTGTCTCAACCACGCCTGCGTTAGGGGGGTACCGTTGGCTGCAGGCAGCAGCGTCCCCAGGGGGCGGCCCGAAGGTAGCTCCTCTGGCGCTGTTGTTAGTTCTGACTATAGTCACCTTTGTATTGTATATGTTCAACCGTTTATACGGCAAAGGCATGGCGGTACGCCGCACTGAAACCTGGAACTGCGGCACGGACCTGGCTCCAAACATGGAATACACCGCCACCGCTTTCTCCAAACCGATCAGGATTATTTTTAAGCGCATCTTTTTGCCACAGCGGGAAATAGAGACCGACTATGTGCTGAAACCCTATTTCACCGCCGAGATCAGGTACAGGGGAAGTATAAAACCGGTGTTCGAGGATGCCCTCTACCGGCCCACAACCAGGTGGTTTGTCAAGCTTTCCGATAAGATCAGACTACTGCAGTCGGGAAGCATCCACCTGTATTTGGCTTATATCTTTGTCACTTTAGTGGTGCTGCTCGTTTTTGCCAGATAGGAGGAAGCCCATGGTAAAGGCATTGGCGTTAAATGTGTTTCAGGTTGTGCTGCTGGCCGGGCTGGCCCCGTTAGTTACCGGCATAATCAAAAAAACCAAAGCCCTGCTGCAAACCCGCCGGGGTCCGGGCGTTTTTCAACCCTATCTTGACCTTTATAAACTGCTGCACAAGGAGAGCGTAGTTTCGGAACACACCTCCTGGATATTCGTGGTCACCCCTTATATCTACCTGGCCTCTTTGCTGGCGGCATCCCTGATGCTGCCTGTGATTTCCACTGCCGGGCTGTTAAACTTCAGTGGGGATGTCATCCTGATTATTTATCTCTTTGCTTTGGGGAGGTTTTTCCTGGCCCTGGCGGGCCTGGATGCAGGGAGCGCTTTCGGCGGCATGGCGAGCAGCCGGGAAATGGCCATCTCCGCGGTGGCGGAACCAGCTGCTATGCTTCCCCTCTTCGCCATGGCGGTGAGTCAGGGCAGTACAAACCTGACCGCCGTGATCACCGGGGTAGATAAAGCGGGCCAGGCACTGTTGTCGCCGACCATCTGGCTGGCCTTCATCGCATTTTTTATCGCGGCGATTGCGGAAACGGGGCGCATTCCGGTGGATAATCCCGATACTCATCTGGAACTGACCATGATCCATGAAGGGATGCTGCTGGAGTACTCGGGCAGGCCATTGGCCCTGCTTACACTGGGGGCGTCCTTAAAGCAGCTGCTGATTTTCACCCTCCTGGCCAATGTATTTTTCCCCTTGGGGATTTCCACCGGGTATGGCCTGGGGTCCCTGGGAACAGCCTTATTGGTCTACATGGCAAAGGTAGTTTTGCTGGGTTTGGTTATGGCGGTAATAGAAACATCTTTTGCCAAGATGAGACTGTTTAAAGTGCCTGATTTGCTGTTGGGTTCGTTTTTACTGAGCCTGCTGGGAATCGCAGCCAAGTTCGTATTTAGGGGGTAGATGGCAAATGGGTGCAGCAAATTCACTGGCCGCATTAACCGGGTTTCTGATGACTCTGACTTTGGCTTCATCTTTCATCATTGTGGGGGCCAGGAGGCTGGGCAGCGCTATAAGGGGCGCTGTTGTGCAAGCGGTGCTCCTGGCTGCGGTTACGGCTGTGCGGGGTTGGTCCACAGGGGTCGGTGAAATGTACCTGGCCGCCGGCCTGACCCTGATAGTCAAGGCGGGACTAATCCCCTATATCCTGCACAAGGTGGAAGTCAGGGTTGGCTCCTGCCCGGGGGTTAAGTCTTATGTGAATATGAAGATGTCCTTTGTAACCTGTGCCGGCCTGATAATACTCTCTTATTCCGCCACGGCCCGTCTGGTGGAGCCGGGGATTGGGGTGGTGGAGCGGGCCCTGCCCACAGCTGTAGCCATGATGCTGATTGGCTTGTTTCTGATGATGACCCGTAAGCTTGCCATCAACCAAGTGGTAGGCCTCCTGGTAATGGAAAACGGCATTTTCCTGGCTGCTGTGGGAGCTACCAACGGCATGCCCCCTGTGGTAGAAGTTGGTGTGTTTCTCGATGTGCTGGCCGGTGTATTGATCATGGGAATTCTTGCTTTCCGCATTAACCGCGCATTCGACACTATTAACACGGAAGACCTAAGAAATTTGCGAGGATGATTTAAATGCCCTTAATCCTGCTTGGCCTCCCCTTGGCTACAGCGCTGCTGAGCGTCCTGGCCCAAAACCGCAAAACCCTGGCCCGCATCAACCTGGCAGGCAGCGTCGGGACTGCCGTCTTTGCCCTCTTGGTCTCCTACCGTGTGTTCAGCCGGGGACCATTGACGGGGTTGGGGGAGTTTATTTATGTGGATGCTCTGGGGGCTTTTATTATCGCTTTGATTGGCGTAGTGGAATTGGCAGCAGGGTTATATTCCTTGGGCTATACTGAGCATGAACTAAGAGCGGGAGAGGTTTCCGGCTCCCGCTTGAAATGGTATTACTTTTGGTTTTATACCTTTGTATTTACCATGCTGGCCGTGGTGATGTCCAACAATCTTGGCGTAATGTGGGTAGCTATCGAAGGTACGACCTTATCGTCCGCTCTCCTGGTGGGCTATTACGACAAACACAGTTCCCTGGAGGCTGCCTGGAAATACATTATCATCTGTACGGTGGGCATTATTTTTGCCCTATTCGGGATCATACTCTTGTATCTGGCAGCGGTAGCAGTGTCCGGGGGCGGGAGCGCCGCTTTGGACTGGAACAGCATGATCCGGATAGCTGGTAAGTTGAACCCGAAACTCTTAAAACTGGCCTTTATTTTTATCCTGGTGGGTTACGGCACTAAGGCCGGACTTGCCCCCATGCATACCTGGCTGCCCGATGCGCATAGCCAGGCCCCGTCACCAGTCAGCGCAATGCTCTCAGGTGTGCTCCTGAACTGCGCCTTGTACGGGATACTGCGGGTCCACCTGGTGGTAACCAAAGCGGTTGGGAGCGGATTTTCTGCGGGATTGCTGCTGATTTTCGGCTTGCTTTCCATCGCCGTTGCCCTGCCTTTTATCGTGGTGCAGCATGACTCAAAACGGCTGTTGGCTTATTCCAGCATCGAACATATGGGGATCGTGGCTGCGGCAGTGGGGCTGGGCGGCAGGCTCGGGCTCTATGGGGCCTTTCTGCACATGCTCAACCACTCCCTTACCAAGTCCTCACTGTTTTTTAGCGCCGGCAATGTCACCCAACAGTACCACAGTAAGAAAATCGGTAAAATCAAGGGTGTGATAAAAACCATGCCCATTACCGGACCGGCGCTGCTCCTTGGCGCTTTCGCCATTGCCGGGGTCCCGCCCTTCGGCATCTTTATCAGTGAATTCACTATTCTGAGTTCGGGCTTTGCCCAGGGCAAATACCTGGCCACAGGCTTGCTCTTGCTGCTGGTAAGTCTGGTTTTTGCCGGTATGGTCTTTGCCATGAGCAAGATGACCCTTGGTTCTCCCCCCGACAGGATCAAAGCCGGGGAACCCTCCAAGCTGTCAGCGGTTATGGCGGTGCTGCCTCTAGGCATAATTCTACTGCTGGGAATTTACATCCCGGCGTTTGTCAATAACGTCCTGGCACAAGTGGTGGCGGTTATGGGAGGGGGTAACTGAAGATGGCTAAGGAAGATACCACCCGCATGGGGGAATCTTTTGTGGCACAGGCGAAAAAGCTGTTGGGAGAAGACAAGGTTCTGGGCAGTGCTCCTTACCCAGGCGAGATCCACCTGGAAACAGGTAAAGACGAACTCCCGCTGCTCGCTGTTAAAATGTGCCGGGATTGGGGATTCTGCCTGATTCAACTCCTGGCCGCTGATGAACGGGAGACCAGGGGCGGGTTTATGCTCTATTACACGTTCGCCCATGACCTGGAGAAGTTCAGCGTCACCGTGGGCTGCCCGGTGGGTGCAGACCAACCGCTGTTTCCCTCCATTACCCCGGATGTGCCGGCGGCCCACTGGTATGAACGGGAGATAAGGGACCTTTTTGGTTTGGAGCCTCAAGGTCACCCCGATACCCGGCGCCTGGCCCTGCACAAGGATTGGCCGAAGAGGGTATACCCGCTGCGTCGGGATTTCCCTCTGGGCACTGAAGTACCGCGAACCGGGGGCCAGTTTTCCTTCAAACAGGTACAGGGCGAAGGGGTTATGCAAATCCCCGTGGGACCGATCCATGCCGGGATTATTGAGCCTGGACATTTCCGGTTCAGCGCAGTGGGTGAAAACATTATTAACCTGGAAGCTAGGCTTTTCTACACTCATAGGGGGATGGAAAAGCTGGGTGAGGGACGGACCCCGGAACAGGGACTCTTGCTGGCGGAACGGATTTGCGGAGCCTGTTCCTTTTCTCATGCTGCGGCTTACTGCCAGGCCGTAGAAAAGCTTGGCGGAGTGAAAATCCCTGTCAGAGCGGAGTTCATCCGCACAGTCGCCTTGGAACTGGAACGCTTATACAACCATGTGGGTGATGTGGGCAACATCTGCGCCGGTATAGGTTTTGCCTTTGGCACCATGCATGGGGCCAGGTTGAAAGAGGACCTGCTGCAGCTCAACGAAAAGGTATTTGGCAGCAGATTCCTTAGAGGAATCAACACCCCGGGCGGGGTGAGACGGGACCTGAGCACAGCCAGCCAAGCGCTGCTGAGCAAGACCCTGACCTCACTTAGCGGGGATTTCCGGGAGTTGACTGAAATCCTGTTAAGCACCGAGTCCTATCTGGACCGTGTCCAGGGCACGGGGGTTCTGAAGCAGCAGGTCGCCGCTGACCTGCACGCTGTCGGGCCTGCCGCCAGGGCGGCGGGAATTGACCGGGATGCCAGGCGGGATTACCCCCATGAGGCTTATGACCGGGTTTCTTTCAAAGTGCCTGTATATCACCGGGGCGATGTGCTGGCCCGGGTGAGGGTTCGGATTGACGAAGTATTTGAATCAGTGGAAATCATACGGCAGGCCATTGCGCTGATGCCGGAAGGTAAAATAAAGGCTGCAGTGGGGCCCTTGACGCCCTCAGGGTATGCCATGGGAATTACCGAGTCTCCCAGGGGAGAGAACGTCCACTTCGTCATGGGCGGCCCAGACGGGAAGGTGTTCAGGCACATGGTCAGATCGGCGTCCTATTGTAATTGGCCGGTACTCCCTACTACGGTTCCCGGCAGCATAGTACCGGATTTTCCCCTGATCAATAAAAGTTTTGAGTTGTGCTATTCTTGCCTGGATAGATAACCAGGGAGTAATTTTCAATGGTCGGAATTCAGAAGTCAGAAGTCAGAATTCAGAATGAGGACTAGGACAACGGGGACGGTTCTTACGTCCTAGCGAATCTTGCTGAATTTTGATGCTTGCCCGAGAGTCATTCGGGCAAGGTTCTTTGGTGTCAAGGGGACTGTCCCCTTGACAGTGCAGGATGGCTGAAAATTAACGGGGGTAGTAAGATGCTCAGGTTGTTCAGGAAAAACTGGCAGACCGGTATAGTTACCACGTCTTACCCGGACAGACCAGATGCTGCACCGCCAGGTTTCCGGGGATTGCCCGAGTGGCACCGGGAAAACTGTACCTCATGCGGGGAGTGTTCCAGGCAGTGTCCTACGGGTGCCATAAAGCTGGAGCAAACCGGCCCCCTCTGGTCGGTAGATGCCAAAAAGTGTATCTTTTGCGGCTATTGTGAAGAAGCCTGCGCGAAGGGCGCCCTGGCTCTGGGAAACAGGTATGAATTGGCGGAGAGGGCCGGTGGGGGAGAGACCGGCCGGATTTTCGGGCGTTCTGTCCATATCCGCCATCTGGATGCGGGATCATGTAACGGCTGTGACTGGGAAATGGTCAACCTCACAGGGCCCGTCTATGACATCCAGCGCCTGGGCTTTGACTTCGTAGCGTCGCCGCGCCACGCCGATGTCCTGATGGTAACGGGACCGGTGACCCGGAACCTGGAGATTGCCGCCAAAAAGACTTTCGCGGCAACTCCGGCCCCCAAATTGGTGGTTGCTGTGGGAACCTGCGCCTGCAGCGGGGGGATCTGCGGTAAAAGTTATGCCAGCGCGGGAGGGGTAGATAATATTCTGCCGGTAGATGTTTATATACCAGGCTGCCCGCCGCGGCCACAGGCACTGATTGACGGGCTGTTGAAAGCGGTTCAGAGGCGGTAGACAAAAGACACCCAAGCGCTAGCTTGCTTGGGTGTCTTTTCTTAATTTGTTTTAGAGGGCGAAAATCAACACTCCGACCAGGAAGATTATCAACGCAGTGATTCTTGTAACTGCACCGGAAGTGCCCGAACCGATGAGGAAAAGACCAAGTCCGGCGACTAGTGCTCCCACCAACATGCCGAGCACGTTATTCGGGAAAGACTGAACTCCAACTTCGCCATCCATGCAAGTGACATCGTCAGCCATAATTTTGCCTCCTTTTTTTTAGAACAACTGCTCCCCGGGTGAGTTATCCTAGATTAGAATATGCTGCAGGCGAGGGGTTTGTCCCAGTTGGGAGGGACAGGACCAAAGTTTCAGAGCATGGTTGCAGGGGTGTGAAGACATGGCAATTTATCCATGGGACTAAAATCTAGCCTTAAGCAAATCCAGTACGGTCTGAATCGGGTTAAGAATGGTGCTGGTATCTGAGCCGGCAAACAAGAGTCCTACAGCCCTGTTCTGCTCATCCAACACCAAGGAACCGCTGTCTCCGGGGGAAGATATCCGGGTGGTTAGAATCTGCTTTTCAAACCTGAGGACCCGGTTTCGGCCGTAACTGACGTTGGCAATCACATTTACTGCCCTGACCTGACCGTAAGTCAAACCGGTGGTTCTCCCTGATTTCTTTACGTTCATGCCCAGGGAGGGGGCTGTTACTCCCTGAACTTTGCCAATGCCGAGTATCTCCGGTACCACCAATTCATTTTGCAGCGGTTGGGCTGCGGCGCAGTCCACCAGGTTTAGACCGGGACTCTCGGCAAGGGGAATAAACCTTGCCAGTCTGGCGATGATATTGCGGTTTTGACGGCCCCCATCTATGGACCCGGGCTGGAGCACAGGGTCATTAAGCCGGGCTCTAAGATCCCTGCCGTTGGTGGCATTGGCCAGGACATGGTTGTTGGAGAGAATTATCGGAATTCCGGTGGAGTTGTCGTAAACCACTGCCCCGAAGGTTCCGGCGGTAACCCGGTAATGGCCGATGCTTACACCGGGAGGGGCCGGCCTGACGCGGGCAGTTCTGGACTGCATGATTTCCAGCGTATCGACGGCTGCATTTTCTGGTTGACCGGTTTCAGGCTGCCCATGGTCACCGGGCTCCAGAACCCCGTCCGGGGCATCGGACATCCCCCTTGCATGAGCGACCAGTTCACCAACTTCAATCACATCGGTGAGCATGCCGCAGATCGATGCGGGAACCAGCTGGTGTTTAGCCAGTCGGTCTGGCGGGATTTTCTTTTTGACTAGCACAATGATAGCCTCGTTATTTGTCTGGATTCCCCCTGTTTCCTTGAGTCCATGACCGATCCCCGCAACCAGGGGTAGGGATAACAGATACTGCTTGCTGTTGTTATCAAGTCTGTCAATCATATGCAGGCCTCCACTTTGTCCATTTGTACATTATATGGCGGCCTGGGACAAGGGGTTCAAGCCAGGAAGGAGATAAATAAGGCCCACCTGGTGTCAGGTGGGCCCGAATTAACTGCCGGAAATCCCTCTGTGAGGTGGATTTTGCTATTATGGATTAAGGCTTGGTTTTTCTATCAAGTGCTCTTTTGCCGGCGGGCTTATCATAAGGGGAAGTGTCAAGCAAGTGGGTTAGAGAGGGTGATACAGCCCGAATTTTCTGGAGCAGAACAATCAGGTTTGCAGAAAATGGTGCAGCTTCACTGCCGGAGTGGGCTGCTGGCTTCCTGCCCTGATTAACACATTGGGCTACAAATTTGATCAAATGCGTCAGGATATAATTGATTGGTTCAACCGGGTTAGTTTGAGCCGGCGGTTTTTTGTGCATGTTTAGACCACCTCCTAAAATAGCTTGGCTTATCTTAATATATGTCCTGTGCCGGAAAATTGTTTAAACACCAAAAAATATGGGCGGCTCGCTGCCATTCAGTACCACATTTTCGCCGTTTGCTCAACTAAACCAAACCTCTGCTGCACATGATATTGTAGAGGAATTATATCGCTTTTGTTGAATATATTAACTGTGCCAGTCGGAATGCCGGCTTTTCAGAGGTGGTGGTGAACCAATGTTTGCGGCGCTGGGTTTTGGCCTTTTCCCCCTGATTGTCATTGTATTTGTCATAGCCGGAATTGTGGAGACGAAAAGGGTTCGTGCGGCTCAGAGTGAACAAAGTGAGGTGGGTGTGCCCGTGATCAAGACCGTATACGTATATCTGGTGTTGTTTGCCACCCTGATGATGACCATCGGCGGCACGGTGGCGGCCTTTATGGCTATTGCCGATTTGGTGGCCCCGGCGTCATACTACCAAAGTTTTGAAGAGTACCTGAACATGCCAAAGAGCCCTGCGGGGAATCAAACTACCACAAACATTGACGAAGCAAAGAAAAGCTATGATAAGCTGGTGGCTGAGCAAAAGGCTTCGGCCCGGGAGCGGGCGGTTAACAGCCTGATCAAAAGTTTCGGCTGGATTGTAATTCCGTTGCCTGTATTCATCTATTTTCAGCGCAGGGTGAAAGGAAATCCTGTTACCTGACAGGCTGTTGGAGAAAAACAAAACCTGCAAGGCTTGTAGTGGGCCCTGCAGGTTTTTTGATTCACAACCAGCGCAAACCTTTCGGATAGTGGTTTTTCAGTATCTGTCCGTCATGTTTTCCCCAGCCCAGGGGAAAGCCGTCTGTGCAGAGAACGTTCCACCCCTTGTCACCGGAGAGGGTGAGGGATTCTCCCCGCAGATACTTCAGTACCGTAGGGTCAAGGGAGCTAAGGTCAATAGATTGGCGGGCCTGGCCCGGTTTCAGCCCCAATGCCAGGGCATGGCTTGGCTCAAAGCGGCTTTTTCTGACCATACCCAGGTGCCAGCCGGGCCGGACCACCTTCAGGCGGTCCAGGCTGGGAAGGCCTGAGGGAGCCAGATAGAGGTGTTCAGCGTACTGTAAATACATGCCGGCAGCGCTAAAAGAATTGAGACTGGCCTGGGCAAAGTCATCCCAGAGGGCGGTACTTGCCCTGGGTGCGGCTGCTGCTTTGAAGTGTTTCAGGGGAACCGTTTCTGGGGCTGACTTGTCCTGTAACAAGGCTATGAAATGCCCCTCTCCAGCCAGCAGATGGGGCCAAAGGCGGGCGGTTTCGGCCAAAAAGCTGTTATGTGGTGTCCGACCCCAGGCGGGGCGGCCTGGGGCAAAAAACTGTTTGTCCCTCAGCGCCGTTACCTCCAGGGCCGGGTAACCCTGAAGAACCTTTTCTATAACCTGTTCGTTTTCTTCCGGTGCGAAGGTGCAGGTGGAATAGAGCAGAGTCCCACCGGGGCGAAGCATGGCGAGGGCGCTGCGGAGAATTTCCAGCTGCCTGACGGCACAGGCTGAGGCGCTTTCCCCGGTCCATTCTGCCCGGGCTTCGGGCTCCTTGCGAAACATGCCTTCCCCCGAGCAGGGAGCATCGACCAAAACTTTATCAAAGTAGCTGGGAAAAGACTTCTCCAGTTTGCCAGGATGTTCGTTCAGCACAACCGCATTGGTTATGCC
The DNA here is from genome assembly GCA_021786555.1 of Bacillota bacterium. Taxonomy (GTDB): domain Bacteria; phylum Bacillota; class Desulfitobacteriia; order Desulfitobacteriales; family JAJXUE01; genus JAJZPO01. Next base: position 16,613 of record JAJYNB010000395.1, read on the forward strand.
GCAACGCTCAAGGTTTTCAGCCAGGATCCTGGCTCTGCCAGGTACAAACTCGTTAGCTACCAGGACACCCTTGCCCAAGAGCCTGGCCCCGATATGGGTGGCTTTGCCGCCGGGGGCAGCACAGAGGTCCAACACTTTTTCCCCGGGTTGGGGATCCAGGGCAGAGACGGCAGCCATGGCGCTGGGTTCCTGGATATAGTACAGGCCGGCGGAGTGGTAGGGGTGCCTGCCAGGCCGGGAAATTTCATTATAATAGAAACCCTCGGGCAGCCAGGGGACCGGACGCAATGAGAAGAATGACAGGTTCAGAAAGTCAGTGGGGGAGATTTTACCGGTGTTGACTCTGAGCCCCTGGGTTTTTGGGGCCTGGTAACTCTGCAGGAAGGGAAGGTATTCCTGTCCCAACAGGTCCTGCATTTTGGCCAGGAAAGCCTCGGGCAACGGGTAAGACATCTCATTGTGTTCCTTTGCGAAAATTTTGAGATTCAGGAATTCAGAAGTCAGGAGTCAGAATTCAGAAGATGAGAAACCGTTCTCTCATTCTGCCCTGAAAAATGAGTCACTTGGGGACGGTTCCTGACTGACTCAAAAGTGAGCCATTGGAGAACCGTCCCCAAGTGACTCAATCCAAATTTCCATTCATCAGTGGTGTTGCAATGCGGCATGGGTGTCTGACTTCTGATTACTGACTTCAGGCTCCAGAGAAGTTGCTTAAGTTTTAATTCTGTTGTAGTAAGTATACACTATGAAATATCATCAGCCAAACCGAATAAGTAGCATCAAATTCGGGAGGAGTGCGGCATGGCAGTAAGTTTGTTTGAGAGACTGAATCGCAGTTTATTGGATACCGATAAAGCAGCCCTGTTTAAGCGCCTGTTATTGGGGAGAGGGACCTGGCCAGTCCGGGTACAACTGCATATTCCCAATTTCAGTGTGGAGAGCGGAGGGGAGATAAAGGGAGAGGTCAAGCTTAGAGGCGGCAGCACAACCCAGATGGTGGAACAGGTTTTC
>JAJYNB010000170.1 GCA_021786555.1 Bacillota bacterium
TTGCTGCCAAATCCAATTCAGTCATACCTGCGTGTAACTCACGCAGGATTACTTCGTGGGCCCTGCAGTAAACTGTAGCTGCCACGCTCACAGCCAAACTTTCTGACTTTTCCTTTTGCATTCTCTGGTCAAGCACCAAAGGCGAAATATTCTCCAGTTTGCACTCTGGAAAATACTGGGTTAGCTTAACATACAGGGTTGCCGGCAGCAAGTCTGCTGCAATCCCCAATCTGGCTCCCTCGGTTAGGCAGCCCCGTGCCAGAAGGGTATCGCGCACTTCTGGCAGACCCCGGCCCTCTATTACTATCGCGACTGTAGCATCCGCTTTAGCCCATTCCAAAACCCGGCGTGCCAGCAAAACCGGCTCGCCTTCGGCAGGAACTATTAGGTTGCACGGTTGACCCGTACCAGCGTAATAAAAAACATCGCGGGGGTGCATAAAGATTGCTGCAGCTAATCCGTGAAAACTCAGCCTGCCTTGTAACTGGGATATACGATCCCGCATATACACCCCTCCCAAAAACTCAATACTTCATAAAAATTCCTTCGGGATCTACTTCAGTCCTTAGTAAGTGAAGTTCGTGCCGTGTGGGGGGCTCAATTGGCCGCGCTTTGGAAACATCAATATAGAAGCCCGTATTTTCTCTGACAGCCTCGACCGTAACTCCCATATCAGCGTAATACCCTTCCAAATACATTTCGTGACTCACCGGGTCAAATTTCATTAATCCCAGGGTGGATACTACTGCATAGGGTCCGCCCCATAGTCCAGCTTCCTCGCGGGGAATCAATTTTCCATCTGGGTAACGCCGCACTTTCCAGCCCGGACTGGTTAGAAAATCCACTTTGTCCACGAACCTTTGACGTTCGTGGGCAATGATAATAATGGTTTTTTTGGCCAAAATGGCGATGTCACAAGCTCCGCCCGAGCCCTCAAAACGTTTATTAGGTTCAGCGTAAGAGCCTATACAGGTTGAGTTGATATTGCCGAAGCGGTCAACCTGTGCTCCACCGAGAAATCCGACGTCTACCATCTGGTTTTGGAGAAATTGGCCCATCAATTCAACGGCAGTTCCTATCCATGGAGTTTGGTAAACACCTCGAGCATCTGCCACACAGAAGGGCAAAGCCTGCGGGTTGCTATCATAAAGACCCGATTCCATCAATACAATTGCATCAGGTGTATGACCGTGTTTGGCAAGTAGGGTACTGACTAAAGGCAGACCGGTTCCGACTAAGACTACTTCGCCATTGGCTAGCAAGCGGGCTCCGGCAATAGCCATCATTTCCAAACGGCTGTAATTGCTCATATCTCGCTTACCTCCTCCAGCTTATCCAAGCGACGCCGAATTTCGGCATTATACCCTTTTTCCGGGTCAGAGCGTAAATGCTCCAGCCGCGTGTTACCCAGTTTCTTTAAGTATCCTGCGTGGCCACCGCAATCCAATAGCCAGTCGTTAAGCCAAAATCGGAACTCTTCTTCTTTTTTGGAGGCCTCCAGGTAGTCACGGAACCACCAGGGATCATTGTCGTAATACCCATACAATGCAGTTGGGTGGGCGCCGAAGGGAAGCTCTACAATTACATCCACCGTAAAGCCCGGGATTGCGTTAGCTTCAGGCCTGCTCCTTAATTCAGCCTCGGGAACAATGCGTTCCGCCGATACTATAACCAACTTCGAAGCCAAAGCCGCGTGGTAATCCAGGAAAGTGCCTCCACGGATGTAAACTGTCCCTTTTTCCCCTACTTCTTGAGCATGGATTAAGCATACGTCCGGACGAAGTGCCGGGACCAATACAACTTCCTGGCCCTCCCAAAAGGGGTCTTTGATCACAGCTACCTTTTGCTTAGGCAGCTTCGGATCGTCTCCCCGTAGTTCTTTAAGCGGATCACGCTCGGGGAGGATAATATCGGACCCTTTCAGAGAAAGGGAGGGGAGGAACGGTACCCCCATTGACCCTGCCAGGATACGCAGCGCCCCTGTTTGTACCGTCCAATCGTCATGAAGGTAGTCTGGCGACGCCTTGTTCTCCACCGCGCGGCGGAAACAGTAAGGATGGCCGAAAACTTCATGCCCGATATAATTTATCTCCCCAACACGGGCGCATCCCGCCCCAATCAGCAAGTCAACTTCTGGGCCACCAGGATTTGCGCACAGGTACAGGCCCCGCCTCTTCTGTCTGACAATCTCGTAAACCAAACCCATAGGGCGACGGACAACGGTCCAACCACCAGTAAATACTTGATCCCCGTCTTTGACTAGAGCTATAGCGTCTTCAAGCGATAATCGTTTCGGTTTGACCGTCATCGCTGATCACTCCCTCTTTCTAATCCACCACTTGCCGTCCCGATACGAATAGGGCACAGACAAATATTCCAGCTACAGAAAGGGCGATTGCCACTCCTAAAGCGAATGTCCAGGAACCAGTGGTACTTACAATCAAACCTGTCAGGATTGGGGCAATAATGCCCGCGATAGTGCCGAACGTATTCATAATACCTGAGATGAGTCCTGCATTTTTTGGTCCTAGGTCAATGGGTAAAGCCCAGAAGGACGAGAAGTTCATAGAAAGGAATGACACGGCCAAACTGATCCAGAGAACTGCCATTTCGCCGGAAGGTGCCATGGCCCCTAGGTATAAGAACAAGGCGCTTCCACCGAAGGCTGCGTACATTATATACTTGCGGGCTTTCGTAACTCCTACTCGAGGAATCAACCAGTCCGAAATATATCCGGCCAGATTTGCCGCGACGAAGCCTCCGAGATAGGGAAGCATACCATAAATGCCCATTTTCATAATGCTGAATTTTCTCGCCATAACCAGGTAACCCGGTAACCAAGTGAGGTATAGGTACCAAGAATAATTCTGAAAGAAGTAATTTATGCCCAGGGCCCAAACAGGTCCTGATTTTATTACTGCCCTCCAATTGGTTTCGGATTTAGCCTTAACACCCTGACCTTTCTGAATCAATTCCAGTTCCTGTTGGTTCACGCCGGGGTGTTTAGCTGGATTATCTTTGGCATATATCAGCCACACTATGGTCCAGACAAAGCCAATTACGCCGGAAACATAGAATACTGCCGGCCAGCCATAAGCCTTAATGATCCATGCAGAGA
>JAJYNB010000254.1 GCA_021786555.1 Bacillota bacterium
AACATACAGACTGTCAACCAGATTATCCAGGTAATCACTGATAGTTTGATAAGCTACGATAAAACGCACAGCGGCGGTTGTATCTGTCCCCGGATACAAAGCATAAATGCTGCCTCCCTGGCAGTGAAAGCCTTTGGCGTCAATGCTGGCCAAAGCCTGCTCGGCCAGCCGGGGCTCAGCTGAACTGGCGGCAAAAGCCTGCCAGCCTATAAGTTCGCTGTGCACCAGGGGAAAAACCTGCCTGACAAACTTGACGATAAGGGTTGGATTGCTAACCGCTCTTGCTGTATATGCCATACTAAAAGCAACGTGCTCCTCTCACTTTGATCACAATCCTGTAAACCGAAACAAAGGCTGTTTACCAGCCGGACAGGTCAAATTTGATTGTGCAGGCGTTCTGAGGCTAGGCTTGGGAATGTGGACCATGACTTAACAATTCCTGCAAATGTTCCGGCTGGGTGACCGGAGTGTGACAGGCGAAGTTTTCACAAACGTAGGCCGCAGCTCTGCCGCCCAGGGGTTTTTGCTCTGATACAGACGGCGCAACCTTAGCCAGCTCTGCGTCGTACCACAGTACCACGGTCTCAGGCCTGAATTCATCCCGCACCACCGCCAGCATTCTGCCGGTGGTTTCGTCTTTCCTGTCCCCGGCTAACACAATTTCTTTGCCAGGGGTGAGAGCGAACCAGAGGGCGAGGAGCATATAGGTGTGCCCTGCCGGATAGTTGTTGACGCTGCCGGCGAAGGCGCGAAAGAGGCGGTGGGCATAGTCCTCCAGTTCGGGTTTCCCGCACAGGCGGGATAAGCGCAGGAAATTCAGGACGGCTACGGAGTTTCCGGCCGGAGCGGCTCCATCATACGCTTCTTTGGGCCGGGCCGCCAGCTGTTCGCTGTCGCTGCCGTAGATAAAGAGACCGCCCTCGCTCTCATCCCAAAAGCAGCGGAGCAAGGCATCGTTCAGCTGCAGCGCCTGTCTGAGGAAATAGACATCGAAGGTTGCTTCATAGAGTTCAATCAACCCCCAAATTAAAAAGGCATAATCGTCCACATAAGCCGGGTAAGCTGCATGACCTTCCCGGTAGCGGGCCAGGAGGCGGCCATCCTCCCTTACCAGCTTGTCCAGGATAAACCGGGCAGCCCTTTCCGCCGCATCGCTGTAGGAGGGTCTGCCCAAGACCTGGGCCCCCTTGGCAAGGGCGGCAATCATCAGGCCGTTCCAGGCGGTAAGAATTTTATCATCTTTGTGCGGGTGGATGCGTTTTTCGCGCTCTTGCCACAGTTTTTCCCGGGCCCGGGCCAGTTTGTCCTGCAGGACAGCGGGGGATAAGCCGAAACGCTCAGCGCACTCCGAAATAGCCGCATGTATCAGGTTAGGAATGTTTTTGCCTTCGAAGTTGCCTGTCTCAGTAATATCATAACAGGCACAGTAGAGATCTCCCAGTTCGTCCCCCAGAAGGTCTTTGACCTCTGCTGGCGTCCAAACATAAAATTTGCCTTCTTGCCCTTCCGAGTCCGCGTCTTCAGCCGAAAAAAAGCCTCCCTCGGGCGAAGTCATGTCCCGCTGCACATAGGTGAAAATCTCTTCCGCCAGCCGGGCATACCGTTCGTTCTTGGTCACCTCGTATGTTTCCAGCAGCACCCAGCCAAGCAAGGCATTGTCATAGAGCATTTTTTCGAAGTGAGGCACCAGCCAGCGCCGGTCCGTGGAATAACGGGCAAAGCCAAACCCTATATGGTCATAGATTCCGCCCGCTGCCATGGAGTCCAGGGTCTTTTCCACCAGCTGAAGTGCCTGAGGCCGGTCATGCTGTTTGTAGTAGCGCAGCAAAAAGGCCAGGTTATGGGGTGTAGGGAATTTTGGCGCCCGGCCAAAACCCCCGTAGGTCGCATCAAAGTTTTGCTCCAGCTGGGAGTAAGCCTCGTCCAGGGTGGACTGGGAGAGCTCTCCCGGGCGGACAGCCATTGCCTGACGCTGGACAGCCTCAAGGATCTGCTCCCCAACCCTGGATAATTCCCCCTGTTGCTTGGCCCATTTCTCCGCCAGCTGCGTCAGAATATCCATCAACCCGGGCATATTCAGGCGGGAATGTTTGGGAAAGTAGGTTCCGGCAAAAAAGGGCTTTTGTTCCGGGGTCATGACTATGGTCAGGGGCCAGCCACCCTGACCGGTAAGCCCCTGGCAGACCGACATATAGATGTGGTCGATATCGGGCCGCTCCTCCCGGTCCACTTTAATAGCGACGTAGTAGCGGTTCAACAGGTCCGCCACCTCGGGGTCCTCAAAGGATTCCCGCTCCATCACGTGGCACCAGTGGCAACAAGAATAGCCTATACTTAGAAAGATGGGTTTATTTTCACTTTGGGCTTTATTAAAGGCCTCGTCACTCCACGGATACCAATCCACGGGATTGTGGGCGTGTTGCAGCAGGTAGGGGGATTTTTCCCGTGCCAACTTGTTAGTATATTTATGTTCAACGGGCAATCTAACACATCCCTTCATATAATTCATTTATATTATCTGAAAGTGTGAGATTACTATACAAACAAAGTGTGAGATTACTATACAAACATAGAATAGTCAAATAGGAAAAGATGCCTGTCCCTTACTCGTAACGCTACTGTACCTAGTGACCACCAGGCGATCCATATCACTGAACGGTGAGCATGCAGCAGCCCCACGTCGTGGTATGTGGCCCATACCACTCCTAAAACAATGCTAGCCTGCAGCTCGCCAAACCGATGTTGCATCGGGTCGATGACGAATCCTGACCAGCCCAGTTCCTCACCTATAGCGCCAATAAAGAACAAAATGCATAAGCTCAGCGTCGGGATAACAGCGATCTTTGGAGCTGGAATAATTGATCCATTCAGCCGTATAACAACAAATGACAACACCATCACGAATGGCATTATAAACAGGATTGGAACGTACCAGGCCTTAGCCATTATTGTCCTCCTGTCATAGAAATTAAAATACAATTAGAATGAAGTTGTACTAGCGCTTTTCAAAGAGTACTTCAGGGTATTGCAAAGTCGGCACATCAAGCAATGTTGCTAGACGACCTTTCAAATGGTGGTCGAAGAACGCAAGCGAGTAAGCATTAACAATGTCGAAAG
>JAJYNB010000232.1 GCA_021786555.1 Bacillota bacterium
AGGCAAAATTGCCTTTCCGGTGTGCATGGACGCCACTTATTTTGAAACCTTCAAAATCCTCAAACAGAAGGGTGCTCAGATAATCATCATACCTATAGCCAACATGGAGGACTACAACTACTATCTGGCTCTGCGCGGCATCTGGCCGCGGGTGCAGGAAAGCGGTGTATTCGGTCTAAAGTCTTCCCTGGTGGGCGAGCTTTACGGCATCAGATTCAGCGGGAAAGCCGGGATATTTGCCCCTTTGGGTCTTACCCCGGCCAGAGACGGGGTGATTGCTGAGGCAGCAAGTTTTGACCGGAACGAACTGGTCTGCGCCAGTATAGACCTGACCAGGCTGGACTCCTATGCAGACACTTATTTCAGCGATCAAAACCAGGAACTCTACAAAAAATACCTGCCTGATGTGTATCTGGGGTCATACAGTTGAATGAAAAACGCTAGTCATTGGTCGGCTGGGGCGGTCGGATGAATATTTCCTCCGCAAAATTTTAACTCTTGGTCCAGGTTCGCCATGGATTTTGGTCCTATGCTTTACCCGTGCTTTGATAAATCCGCCGCCTACATGTGTATTCCTTGGCTGACGGTCAGCACGGCGGCTTGGACTTCCAGAGCCGGAAAAATTTTGCTACAGAAAGATTCACCCTCCCTAAAGCAGCCGATTCCTTCCGGGTAGCGTTTTTCGTAAGAAACTCTCAAGTTAGAACCTTGCTTTTTTAATGTGCAAAGGGGGAGTTTGGGATGAAAACCGGCAAATTGGCTACAACCGCATATGTGAGTGCGATCCTGCGAGCCATGTCCCTTTATTTTCGCCTTAGCCCGGAATTCCGGCGTAACCTTGCCGATGAAAAGCCCGGTCATTATAAATATGTGTTTAACGCCAGGTTTATCTTCCGTACCAGGGATGATTCGATCCAAATCCATGTTATCTTTGCCGGCGGCAAAATGCAGGTTGGCCGGGGTATGCTGGCGAATCCGGACCTGACTTTTACCTTTAAAAGTCCCCAGGGGATGCGCAAACTTTTTTCTCCGACCCGGCCAGGCGATCCGCTGATCATGATGCTGGAGAATGAGCTGTCCATCGAGGGAAATGTGATGTACCTGGCCAAGTTCGGCCATTTCTCCAAAGAGATGTCGGCAGGTAAGAAAAAACGCAAGCTACTGGCCCAAAATAAAACTAACCCCAATCTAACTATCAGGTACAACCCGGAAGCCCGCTCAGCCCATCCCCTTTCCCACCGGGCCAGCCTGAAGTCCCGGCCTCATGACCAGGTGCAGGTTTTGACTGAACCCTTTTTGAGCCGGTACAGCCTGGAAGATTTCCCCCGCCTGAAGTCAGTGCGGGAGAGGCTTTATGTCAACCCAGGGGAAATCTGCACGGAAAGGCCGCGGCTCCTCACAGAATACTTCCTCAAACATGGCTTTGAGCGTGATGCGGACGGCCGGGAGCGGGATCCGGAAATCCGCCAGGCTGAGGCTTTGCATTACATCCTTTCCCACCGCCAGCCGGTGATCCGGGACTGGGACCTCCTGGCAGGCACCAGCACCAGCAAGGAAGTCGGCGTGCTGCTCTTTCCGGAATTTGGCGCCGGACTGCTCTGGCCGGAGCTGCTGAACATCGACGAGCGCCCGTTAAACCCTTACCGCATTGCGGCAGAGGATATTGACATACTAAACTATGAAGTGTTTCCCTTCTGGACCGGGCGCAACGTGATGGAGTATACCCGCAAGAAGTACGGCAATCCCCGCTGCCAGCAGCTGGACGACCGCTGGGTGCTCTACTTCTCCTGGAAACCCCATGCCGTATCCCACACCATCCCCAATTTCCCCATGATCCTCAACCGCGGCCTGCTGGATATCATCTCGGAGGCCGGGGAAAAGGAAAAACAGGCTAAAACGGAAGAGGAGCGCAACTTCTACCGGGCCATGCAGATCGCTCAGCAGGGTGTTTTGGCCTACGCCGCGAACCTGAAGGAAAAGGCTGGCCAGATGGCCGCGGCCTTGTCTGACGCCAATCCGGGAGAGGCCCGGCGCAAGCGGGAACTGGAGGAAATGGCGGCTGCGTTGGCCCGGGTGCCTGCTTATCCGGCCCGTACCTTGCGGGAAGCCGTAAATTCAATCTGGCTCTCCTGGGTGGCGCTGCACATGGAAAACATGAACGCCGGGCTGTCTTTGGGGCGTCTGGACCAGTGGCTGCAGCCTTATTTTCTGCAAGATATGGCCAAAGCCAACAGCGAAGCGGAAAAGGAAGAGGTTATCCGGCAATCTATAGAACTGGTGGGCAGCTTTTTTCTGAAATGCGCCGACCACCTGCCGGCATCTCCCGATATCGGCAACCGGCTCTTTGGCGGCAGTTCTTCCGACCAGGCGCTCACCCTGGGCGGAGTGGACGGCAGGGGGGAAAGCGTGGTCTGCGACATGACCTATGTCTTTCTCAAGGTCACAGAGATGTTGGCCCTGCGGGACCCCAATGTAAATGCCCGCTATTACCCCGGGGTAACCTCCGCTGAGTACCTGAAACGGCTGATTGAAGTGAATACCGTAACCGCAGCGACCCCGTCTTTGCACAACGACGCAGCGGTGATTCCGGCCCTGGTAAACCAGGGGTTCAGCCTGGCAGACGCCCGGGACTGGGCCGCCACGGGTTGTGTGGAACCCACGAGCGCCGGACGGCATTTTGGCCACACCAACAGCATGCTCCTCAACACGGTAGCCCCGCTGGAGATGGCCCTCTATAATGGTGTCCACCCCCTAATGGGGGAGCAGATCGGTCCCAGGACCGGCGACCCGGCAGACCCGGAGAGCTTTCCGACCTTTGACGATTTTAAAGCAGCCTATAAACAGCAGCTGAGCTGGATCATCGACCAGGCTGTCGAGTACAACAACCTGCTGGGAACTTCGCACCAGTACCTTCATCCTACGCCACTGCTGTCATCCTTTTTTGAGGGCCCTATGGAGCGGGGCCGGGACGTCATCGCAGGAGGAGCGCGCTACAACACTTCGGGAGCTGCCCTGGTGTCCATTACCGATGTCATCGACAGCCTGATAGCGATCAAACAGCTGGTTTACGAGGAAAAAACAGTAGCATGGCAGACCCTTTTGCAGGCCCTGGCCAGG
>JAJYNB010000008.1 GCA_021786555.1 Bacillota bacterium
ACCCCAGTAGTAAATTCTATGCAAAGGGAGAAGGGTAAAGAAAAGGACTGCCCGAAATGTTTATACGGGCAGTCCACAGGACCTGCTAAGTACGTTATATAAAGTTAGTAGGCGGTGGTTGAGGTTAGAAAGAAGGGAACTCTGCCTTTGGTACCGGTCTGACGCAAAACATAATCCAATTGGCAGGCGTTCACTTTTGTTTTGCGGCGGAGGTTAATCTCCTGCAAGAGTGTTTCTGCGCCCAGGATTGTCCAGGAACGCAGAGCCACCTCCAGTTCGGATTCCGCCGCAGTAAAGCCTAGGCTTGCAAGCATCTCAGGCCCTACTTCCAGGACTCCGAGCTGCAGCAGACCATTGAACACCTGTAGGTCGGCGCCAACTGTCAGGTAATCCAGGTTGGTGAACAGCATGCTCTCCTGAAAGCGAGAGTGGGTCATGAACAGAGTGAGCTGGGCCCGGCGGGCGAATGGTATGCCTAAGGCCATATCACGAAAAGCGGGAAAGTCTCTCAGCATGGCTTGTACTATTTCTGGCGCATTCCAGTGGTTTGCCTCATAGAGTTCGGTAACCTTCCCATTGTATTTGCGGCGGAGCAGCCGGGCTGTGTCCTGCCAATGTAGGACTCGTGCCTCCAACATCGGCTGGGAGCCAAAACACGTTGAAAATTTTTCAGGGGTCATTTGAATCAGGTTCGACGGTTCAAGCAATTCCGGGTGGCTGCGCAGGGTGAGCCAGAATTCTACACTTCCAACAGGACCCAAGTGCCCTGGCGCAAAAGCAAAATTAATTGTATTGCCGATAAAAAAATAAGCGCTGGCTACCTCCAGGTTGTTGTCCATAACCACCGGTGTGTCCCAGGCAGGTAAGCTAAAGGGCTCACATGCCCATTTTTGCGCCAGGTGTGCGGCCATGGACTTGTGCAGTTGCACCTTTGGGAAGCGGCCCCGCGACGATTCAATGGCTGCAAGGATTTGTTCTCGCACATTCCATCCCTCCGTTATTGGACTAGCATAGCATAATTGGACAGTGTGGGCAATCGGTCATGCTGTGGCAGCGGAGAGGACAGCATCCCCGAAGAACCTGTGGATGTGGAGAAAAAGAAAAACCCGGGTCCGTAGAGTACGGACTCCGGGTTATAGAATTTGCGTTGCGTCTATATCTTACGGAAGTTGCTGAAAGCTTTTTAGGCGACTTCACTCTTGCCTAGAGCTGCCTGAGCGGCGGTGGATACACCGAAGACAAGCAGGCAGCCGATGCCCATCAAAACCGCATCGAGAATCAAGGCAGAGCCCCAACCGTGTGAGGCGTCCCGCAGTGCTCCGGAAATCACCGGGGAAAGCACAGCGCCTATTTCACCAATCAGGTTCTCCATGCCGAAGGCTGCGCCGCGAAGTTTCTCAGGAGCACATTCAGCGGTCAGGGCATGAGCCACAGCCTGCAGGGCAAAGAAATCCAGGCCGGAGACAAAGAGGATCGTGGACTCGACAACCGGGTTATGTTGGCCGCTCATGACGTAGGCAGCGAACACGGCGATCAGCACCGTCAGCAGAGCAGTCATGATAATCAACACATTACGGCGGCCGTTAGCCTTGTGGGCGACCGAGTCGGATATTTTCCCGCCCAGGGGGAAACCAAGCACACCGGCTAGGGCGTTAAAGGAAATGACCACCAGGGCAGAAGTGAGGGCTCCGCCACCGAAATCCTGCACAACCGCGCCTCCCCAGAAACCATAAAACCAGAGGTGCCATAGGATAGGAATAAACAACAAGTACATGAGAATAAGGTTCTTGTTCCTTAATACAGGTCTGATTTCAGCTGACTTGTTTTGATAGATGAAAAGTAGGAGCACGAAAGCCAGACAGGTTAAAATTACGGCTATGGCTACGTCGCTCAACCCGATGCTGTTGGTCAAGAAATAGACTGCCATAATCACGATTAAAAAGACCACGGAGTACTTGAGTATGCTGCCGGTCGCCTGACCGTAAGGGGCTGGCTCGCCTGCCTTGACCGGCCCGATAGTTCGTTTAAGTATAAGGCCTACGATAACCGTTAATAAACCGAGGAGCAGAAAGGGTGCCTTCCAGGCATTTAGACCCATAACAGGTTTGGCCCAGTTGATCAGGTACACGGTCCCGATAAGGGCGGCGGAAAGGCCTACAGTAAGTCCGCCCATGACTATACCCATGCCCATCCCGAGTTTTTTTGGAGGAGTTACCTTGGCCACCAGTGAACGGTCGTTGGAATAAAGCACCCCTTCACCTAAGCCGGTGAGTACCCGTGCGGCAATGAACACCAGCAAACCGCCGGTAAGGCCGGTGAGAAATGTAGTGATGCCTGCCCAAAAGATACTGACAATGATGATGGTGCGGTAACCGTATTTGTCACCATAGTAACCACCGGGGAACTGGGTAAGCATGTAACCCGCGAAAAACAAACTTCCTAAGAGTCCGCCGAGAGCATGGGGGTTGGCTGCCGCTTGCAAAAAACCTACCTTGTTGTTGATCATCCAGGTGACCACCGGTCCGGTTAAGGTGCGGTCCGCGTAAGAGACCACCCAACCGAAGAACAACATGACCCATACTGTCTGGTAACCTTTCCACCCTTTTTCCGTTTTTTCCATTGACTTTCCCCCTTTTAGATGTGAAATTATTTTTATGAAGTTTTGCGCAGTCTGAGGTCTCGTACCCGCCGCGATTTCATCTCAAACCGGGGCAGGGAACCGGCCTCGACTTGCTCAACTTCAATGCGCAGTCCCAACCTTTCGCGGAGGACAGTTCGCAAAGTTTTCAATATGTCGGCTTCAGTCTCCACTTGCACTTTGACCTGGTTCATTTCTTCTTCGGTGTAATAGACGATGCTGAATTCGACGATGTCAGGGAATTCGCGAATAATGGCTTCAATGGACTGGGGAAAGATGTTAACGCCACGGATAATTACCATGTCGTCTGCCCGGCCAATGATTCCTCCCGGCAGCAGGCGGAAAGAATTACCGCAGGGGCAAGAATCCGCAGAATTAAAAACCATATCGCCGGTGCGGTACCGGATGAGCGGAAAGCCGTAACGGCCAAGATTGGTTAAGACCAGTTCCCCTTTTTCTCCTGCCGGTACCGGTTCCAGGCTAACCGGGTCAATGATTTCTGCGATAAACTGGGCTTCGTTTACATGAATTCCATGCTGGTGGCTGCAGGAAAACCCGTAGGCTCCCATCTCGGTCATGCCCACGTGGTCATAGACCTTGGCCCCCCACAAATTTTCGATGTGTTGGCGGACCGAAGGAATGGACCCACCGGGTTCGCCGGCCAGGACTATCGTGCGTAAGGAGGAGTTCCTTATGTCGACCTGGTTTTTGACGGCAACCTCCGCCAGGTGGAGAGCATAACTAGGTGTACAAAGGAGTACGCTGGCCTTGTTTTCCATTATGCTGTACAGCCGTTCCTCCGAGGACTGGCCGCCGCCGGGAATAACCAGAGTGCCGGCCTTCTTTGCTGCTTCGTAGGCAGACCAGAAGCCAATGAACGGACCGAAGGAGAAGGCCAGGAACAAGCGGTCCCGGCTGGACACGCCCGCAGACTTCAGAACTTCCAGCCAGCAATCCTGCCACCAATTCCAGCTTTCTGTAGTGTCCAGGACCTTTAGAGGCCGTCCAGATGTGCCAGAGGTCTGATGATAGCGAATATAACTGGTCTCTGGATATGTATGGTTGCGGCCAAAAGGCGGATACTTGATTTGGTCTTGCGCTAATTCGTGCTTTGTGGTGAAAGGAATGCTGCGCATGTCTTCCTCGGACCTGATAGGCAAGCGCACTGACTGTAACTTTTCCTGGTAAAACTCGTTGAACTGGGACGCAAAAACCAGCAGCTGGTTCAGGCGCTGCAACTGATAGATCTTCAGCTCTACATGGTTTTCATGAATTTGATAAATTGCTTGTGTCACCCATCTGCCTCCTTTGCAAGTCATTTTTGACTCACTATTAACGTTCACAACTTAAATTTAACATAATGTTGGCAAGATTCCGTAAATTAAGTCGTAAAATGAAAAAAAATACCGGTTAACGGTCGTATAAGAGGATGGATGGTTTAGTATGCAAAACGGCATTTTTTATACCGAACATTAGCAGAGCATTTTGACTCATTCATGCCGCTGTAAAACCGTATTTCAATGATGAAAACTTCCGAAACTGAGGCGATAATTGCTATAATAAAATAAGCAAAAATTGTTATGCAAGGAGATGAAAATCCTGGAATTTGGGGGCAAGAGTTTTGACTCCGACAGGCACTGGCTGCTGGGTCAAACCTAAAATGAATTGTCGATTGGAAGGAGTGAGGACAATGTCGGGAAAGGACAGCATGCGGTATTTCAGCGTTTTTGAGGAAATGGCTAAATACGGCCACGAACAGGTAATCTTCAATTACGACAAAGCTACGGGGCTGAAAAGTATTATTGCCATACATGACACTACCCTGGGACCGGCCTTGGGCGGATGCCGTATGTGGGACTATGCGAGCGAGCAGGCGGCTTTGACCGATGCGCTGCGTTTATCGCGTGGCATGACCTATAAATGCGCGGTGGCGGGTGTAACCCATGGTGGCGGCAAGACCGTAATCATTGGCGATTCGAAGACAGGAAAGTCCGACGAACTGTTCCAGGCCCTTGGCAGTTTTGTAGAAACACTAAAAGGACGCTATTACACGGGGACTGACGTAGGGACTGTTGGCATGGATTTCGTAGCGGCAGGAAAGCAAACCAAGTATGTTGTCGGGCTGCCGGAAGAATACGGAGGGAGCGGCAACTCGGCTGTCATTACCGCCTACGGAGTGTGGCGCGCTATGAAAGCAACAGCTAAAGAAGCCTTTGGCAGCGATTCCCTTCGGGGGTTGAAGGTTGCGGTTCAGGGTTTGGGCAAGGTTGGTTGCAATTTGGTCGGCCACCTGGTGCAGGAAGGCGCCGAACTGGTGGTGACAGATGTTTCTGAGGAAAGCCTGCACCGAATCAAGGAGGAGTACCCGCTGGTGGGCATGGTACAACCAGAGGAAATTTTCGCTGTGGAATGTGATATTTTCTCTCCCAATGCCCTAGGCGCCGTAATTAATGATGAGACAATCCCCCGGCTTAAGTGCAAAGCGGTGTGCGGGGCGGCCAACAATGTGCTGGCTGAACCACGCCACGGAGATCTGCTTCATGCCAGGGGCATCCTTTATGCGCCGGACTATGTTGCTAATGCCGGCGGACTTATTCAGGTGGCTGATGAACTGCAGGGATATAACAGGGAGCGCGCATTTAAGAATGCCGGCCTGATTTATGACATCTTGCTGCAGATTTTTGAGCTTGCCCGTAAGGACAACATTGCGACTCATAAAGCAGCTGACAGGCTGGTTGAGAGCAAAATCGAAAAAATCTCGCAAATCCAGCGTAAATTCAGGGGCAATTAAGGGCAGTGAACTCGTTTAGCTTCCGCTAAACATCGGGTCTTCGGTGGGGGACTCTACCCCCACCGAAGCAGAATACGGCGTAACCACTCCCACTTATAGAAGTGGGAGTCTTAGACGAGGATAACCTTGGCGTTATTGGAGTGTGAAAGTTACTGGTGAAGGACGGGTACGCTGATGATGAACCCCTTGTTTTTTTTGCTTATCGGTGTGTTTTTTCTTATCTACGGCGGCATTAATTACTATATCGGTCTGCGCGGCTGGCAGGCCTTGTTTAGTTATATACCTTTTGCCAATCATTACGCCTACTGGATTGTTTTCTGGCTGATCGCCCTGTCCTATCTGGCCGGCAGGATTGGGGAGAAATATTACCCCGGCTGGCTTAGCCACTGGCTGACCCTGGTTGGCGCCTACTGGTTGGGGGCTATGTTCTATTTTGTCCTGGTTGTGGCCGGGGTTGATTTAATTCGTTTTTTAGATCGATTTTGGCATTTTTTACCTGGTTGGGCGCAAGGGAATGCGGGAATAAACCCGGCGTTGGGCTTGATCATCTTCTTGCTGGTAAGCGGTCTTCTCGTTTACGGTGCCTGGAATGCGCGTCACCCGATAGTACAGCGCTACCATTTGGCAGTATCAAAACAGGCAGGAAACCTTAAACAGCTCCATGCAGTCATGGTATCGGATGTTCATCTGGGAACTATTATCAAGAACGGACAATTGGTAAAAATGGTGGATATGGTCAATAGCCTGAAACCGGATATCATCCTCTTTGCGGGGGATGTAATTGACGAAAGTGTGGAACCGTTTGTCGAGCAGCAAATGGCTGCGAGTTTCCGCCGCTTGCAGGCCAGGTATGGAGTTTACGCTGTGCTGGGAAACCATGAATATATTGGGGGCCATGCTGATGAGGTGGTTCAATACTTGCGGGAGGCCGGGGTACAAGTATTGCGGGACCAATATGTCAAGGTGGCGGGAAGTTTTTATCTGGCCGGAAGGGAGGACAGCTCCCGGGACAGGTTCGGCGCTGGAAAACGCATGGACCTCTCAACCCTCCTGACTGGGGTGAACCGCAGGGCGCCGTTGATCATGTTGGACCACCAACCTACTGACCTGGAGAATGCCCAGAGACAGGGAGTGGACCTGCAGCTTTCCGGGCATACGCACCGCGGACAAATGTTTCCAAACCAATTGATTACCGGTCGTATCTATGAAGATGACTGGGGACTGTTGCGCAAAGGGAATTTTCAGGTGATTGTGTCCTCAGGATTCGGCACCTGGGGACCTCCCATAAGGATAGGAAACTCCCCTGAAGTAGTGGACATTGTTCTTGATTTTGCTCATTAAAGGCAAAACTAGGCAGGGTACGGTCCTGAACCGTACTCTGCCTAGTTTTCTTCGTGGTAAAAGCGTTGCCCCGAATTCCGGTTGTAATAAACCCGGAATTTTTTGTTGCTGGTCGGGTCGACGAAGACCTCAGCGGTTGGCTGGAAACCTGGGGGAACTACCTTGCCGTGGTCCCGGCGGAACCTTTTGTCAAAAACGAACCAAGACAGTAAAGCCAGGACCATAACAACGAGAATCTGCAGGATATACAAACTGGTGATCAAGCTGATCATGCTTACAATTTCTCGAGTACTACCGCTGTGCCGTAGGCAACGATCTCGCTCATGGTCTGTCCAATCTCACTGGAATCGAAGCGCATCATCACAACGGCATCCGCTCCCATAGCCTGGGCGTTCAGTACCATGCGGTCTACCGCCTGTTTCCGGGCGTCTTCAAGCATTTCCGTGTATTCATGGATCTCACCGCCCACTATGCTGCGCAAGCCTGCTACGATATTGCCGCCGATTCCCCGGCTGCGTACCACAACCCCGAAGGCCGGCCCTTTGACATCCCTAACTTTGTAGCCAGATACATTTTCCGTCGTGACCACTAGCATGATACTCCCTCATTTCACATTTCATTAATAACCCTTGGCAATAGTCAGCTTGTTTAAAATTATTCCCTGAATCATGTTGGCAATTCTATAGGGCACTGAGATTTTCCTGTCTTACCTGAAAATTTCAGGTTCTCTATCTCCAATTCCGGACAGCTGGCAGTGGAGTTTGAGACGCCTCGGAAGGATTTCAGTGATGAGAGGGAATCTTGAACATAACAGAATGCTGCAGATGTTGCCGGTAACCGTTTGGCTAACAAAGGGAACGAAAAGAAAAGACTGTCAAGGGACAGCCTATTTGCAGCCGGAACACTTCTTGTCGTTTCTGGGGCAGCATCTCTTGTCACAAGCCTTGCATTTATTATCTTTTGGGTTTTTTTCAGGGTAACAGCTCATAACCAAGACCACCTTTTGCTTTTTGTATATTGTATTCACGACCATTGGGTCAAAATCCTGCCGCCCGAGAAAATACTTTTCCTGATCGGTCCTGTTCGCAGAACTGCCTAATCCTTACCGCTACTGCAAATTGGCGGACAAGTATGTTTTTATAACAGGTATGGTTTAAGTTAATCCGGACAAGCGCTATGCACAGCGGTAAAAAGTTGACCAGCACTGCAGGCTTGACTAGGAATTAGCTCAACTGGTATGATTGCATAATGAAGTTGGAAGGGACAGATACTGTTCCTAAATGAGACTGAACTGGGAAGGTTTGAAACATGGCTCAACAATACTACCACACAGTTACCTTCGGCTGTCAGATGAATGAAAGGGACACAGAAACGATTGCCGGAATGTGTGAGGAAATGGGATACACCAATGTGGATAGCGTGGAAGACTCAGACCTCATCATCATAAATACATGCTGTGTACGGGAAAGCGCGGAAAACAGGACTTTAGGCCACATTGGCAATCTAAAAAGGCTGAAAGACAAGAACCCGGATCTGGTTATCGCTGTCTGCGGCTGCATGGTGCAGCAGGAGCAGGCTGCCGAGACTCTGCTGAAACGGGCTCCCCACCTGGACATTCTGTTTGGCACCCATAACCTGCACCAGCTGCCGAAATTGGTTGCCCACGTTAAAGAAACGGGCAAATCAGTGATAGATGTCTGGCAAAGCGAAGGGGAGATTGTTGAGCACCTGCCCACCCGCCGCGAGGGTAAGCTCAAGGCTTTCGTCACCATCATGTATGGGTGCAATAACTTTTGCACTTACTGCATTGTACCTTATGTCAGGGGACGGGAGCGCAGCCGCAAGACAGAAGACATTGTCGCTGAAGTTACCCGGTTGGCCGAGGCAGGCTTCCTTGAGGTGACTTTGCTTGGGCAGAACGTCAACTCCTACGGCAAGGACTTGCCTGGTGAAGTCGATTTTGCCGATCTGCTTTTGGCAGTGAATGATGTGCCAGGCATCGAGCGCATCCGCTTTACCACCTCCCATCCGCGGGATTTGAGCGACAAGATGATTTTGGCTGTGGCCCAGGGGAGCAAAATCTGCGAGCACTTTCACCTGCCGGTCCAGGCGGGGAGCAACCGGATTTTGACAAAGATGAACAGAGGGTACACACGGGAATACTATTTGGAACGGGCAGCCAAGGTCAGGGAACTGGCGCCGGGCGCGGCCATCTCCACCGACCTGATTGTTGGCTTTCCAGGGGAAAGGGAAGAGGATTTTGCGGACACTCTCGACCTGGTACAGAAGGTGGAGTTCGATGCAGCTTATACCTTTTTGTACTCGCCGCGGTCCGGCACTCCTGCGGCAGAAATGCAGGAACAGCTGAGTGCTGAAGTAAAAAAAGATCGCCTGCGCCGGCTAATGGACTTGCAAAACGAAATCAGCCTCAGGTCCAACCAGAAACTACTGGGAAAAGTGGTGGAAGTGTTGGTGGAAGGTGAGAGCAAAACCGACAAGGATAAGCTTAGCGGCAGGACACGTACCAACGAGCTGGTTGTTTTTCCCGGCCCGAAAAGCTTACAGGGGAAATTGGTACCGGTAAAAATTGTTGAGGCGGGTACCTGGACCCTTGTGGGGGAACTGGTAAGTTTTCAGGCTTGAGTCGGAATATAGGGGGTAAAATCATTATGTCACAACAAATTATTGACCAGGCCAGGGTGCTGAGCGAGTTGATCGCAGACAGCGAAGACCTGCACAATCTGCGCAAGTTTGAAGCGGATCTGGCCAACGACCCGGTGGCGCAGGAACTGGTCGGCGTTTATCAGGAGTGGCAGGCTAAAGAAGTCCAAGCCAGGCGGGATGGCAGGAAACTGAGCGCTGAGGAAACGGCCCAGTATGACTCTGTAGCCCGGCAGGTTGAAAAGAACGTTATAATTTCTTCCTACAGGGCTGCCCAGGAGAACTTCGCCAGCCTCATGGACAGCGTTAATTACCTGATTATGAAAGGAATTAACGGCGGCGCCGATACGTGTGAAACGGGCGGGGGCTGCGACAGCTGCAGCGGCTGCGGCAGCTGAATCCAATTATCTAAGCTAAGTGTCCGGGGTCTAACCCGGGCACTTTTTTCTGGGGGGAAGTAGTCAGTAGTCAGGAGTCAGTAGTCAGAATGAGAATACCGATTTGATCCCGGAGTATTCTGACTCCTGACTCCTGAATTCTGAGTACCTTGCCCGTAAGGTTATGCTATAATTATTTATTATAGATAATGTCCGGAGGTAAAGGGCCTTGACCCCAATGATGCAGCAGTATGAGGAAATTAAGGCTAAGCATCAGGATGAAATCCTGTTTTTTCGGCTCGGCGACTTCTATGAAATGTTCGGACCTGACGCGGAAACAGCTGCCAAAATTCTTGAGATTGCCTTGACCGGAAGGGATGCCGGTGCCTTGGGCCGGGTTCCCATGTGCGGGGTGCCCTTCCATGCGGCGGAAGGCTATATCGCTAAACTGATTGATAAGGGATACAAGGTGGCTATATGCGAGCAGGTTGAAGACCCCCGCCAGGCAAAGGGAATAGTGCGGCGTGAAGTAATCCGGGTAGTTTCACCAGGCACTATAATGGAAGCCAACCTGCTGCAGGAAAAAAGCAACAACTACATGGCGGCCGTAGTCTGGGCCAGTAACGAATACGGTTTGGCTGTGGCGGACATTTCCACGGGCGAGTTTAGAGTTACCGAGGCCAAAGGGGAAAAAAGCGACACCAAGCTGTTGGACGAGCTCATGCGTCTGGGCCCGGCCGAAATACTGTTAAATCCGGACCTGCCAGCAGATTTAAGAAAAAAGATCACACTAACCGGCAGTTTGGTCAGTGAGGTTCAGGAGGAGGTTTTCAGGTACAAGAGCGCTCTGCAGG
Organism: Bacillota bacterium; assembly: GCA_021786555.1. Taxonomy (GTDB): domain Bacteria; phylum Bacillota; class Desulfitobacteriia; order Desulfitobacteriales; family JAJXUE01; genus JAJZPO01. Next base: position 10,663 of record JAJYNB010000008.1, read on the forward strand.
TGCTGAACAGGCACTTCGGGGATTTCAGCCTGGCTGGGTTTGGCTGTCAGGGCATGGAACTGGGACTGTCAGCAGCCGGGGGTTTGCTGGCTTACCTGCAGGAGCGCAGCGGCGGGTCCCTCGCTCATCTAAACAAATTGCTGCCTTATTCACTGGACCATTATATGATGCTGGATGCAGCTACAAGGCGCAACCTGGAATTGACCCGGACTATGCGGGAGCAGGACAAAAAGGGAAGTTTACTGGGAGTTTTGGATTGTACCAAGACAGCCATGGGCGGACGGCTGTTAAAACAATGGATCGAGCAGCCCCTGATAGAACTGGAAGGGATTGTGCGGCGCCAGTCCCAGGTGAGGACCCTGTACCAGGACTACCTGCTGCGAACTGATTTGCGCGAGGCCTTGCAGGAAATTTACGACCTGGAACGCCTGTTGGGACGGATCGTCTATGGTTCGGCCAATGCAAGGGACCTGTTGGCCTTGAAACATTCCCTTCTGGTCCTGCCCGGAATTAATGCTTTGCTGCGGCAGCAAGGGCCCCTTGCTACTCCATCCCCTCTGGAAGACCTGGCCCGGGAGTTCGATGTTCTGGCTGATGTAGCAGAGCTTTTGGATAAGTCTGTAAATCAGGATGCCCCCTTCAGCTTGCGTGAGGGCAAACTGATTAAGGCCGGATTCAATCAGGAAATTGACGGGTTACGCTATGTTGCCAGCCACGGCAAAAACTGGGTGGCCTCTCTGGAAGCGCGGGAAAAGGAGCGGACAGGCATAAAATCGCTCAAGGTGGGGTTTAACAAAGTGTTCGGCTACTATCTTGAGGTGACCCAGGCTAATCTGGCCAGTGTGCCGGCAGACTTTGTCCGTAAGCAGACTTTGGCCAATGCTGAGCGTTTCATCACTCCGGAACTCAAGGAATATGAGAGCAGGATTCTCGGTGCTGAGGAAAAGTTGGTGGCCCTTGAGTATGAGGTATTCTGCACGATAAGGGAACAGGTGGGGAACCGGGCGCAGGGCATCCAAGCTACTGCCCGGATACTGGCCCAGTTGGATGTGCTGGCTGACTTGGCCGAAGCGGCGGTGCAAAACGGCTATGTGGAACCAAAGCTTAGCCGGGACGGCGTAATCAAGATTACGGATGGCCGTCACCCGGTAGTGGAAAGAGTGTTGGAACAGGAATTCTTTGTGCCGAACGATACATATCTGGATCGGGAAGAAAGCCGGTTGGCTATCATTACCGGTCCCAACATGGCAGGCAAGTCCACCTACATGCGGCAGGCCGCCCTAATCGTGCTCATGGCCCAGCTGGGATCTTTTGTCCCGGCCCGGACTGCGGAGATTGGCTTGGTGGACCGGATTTTTACCCGGGTCGGAGCCTCCGATGACCTGTCTACCGGTCAGAGCACTTTTATGGTTGAGATGAACGAAGTGGCCAATATTTTACACAACGCCACCGGAGAAAGCCTGATAATCCTTGATGAGATTGGCCGTGGTACAGCCACCTATGACGGACTGAGTATCGCCTGGTCTGTGGCTGAGTACATTCACCGGACGGATCGGATTGGGGCCAAGACTTTGTTTGCCACCCACTACCATGAGCTGACGGAGTTAGGTGAGATGCTGCCGGGAGTGTGCAACTACAAGGTAGCGGTGAAGGAAAAAGGGGATGACATTGTTTTTTTGCGCAAGATTGTGCAGGGAAGCGCGGACCGGAGCTACGGTATCCAGGTCGCCAGGCTGGCCGGATTGCCCCAGGAGGTTATCAACCGGGCCAAGAACATCTTAGCAACACTGGAAAGCCAGGAGGATTCTGTCAAAAACAGGCGGGAGATTTCCGCGTCCTCTGACTTTGAACAGTTGAGCTTTGCCTTGGTGCAGGCTGAGGAAGACCCTGCGGCGCGGGAGGTCGTTGAGCAGCTGAGGGGGTTGGATCTGAACGGCTTAACTCCCCTCCAGGCGCTTAACATCCTGGCCCGGTGGCAGAAGACATTGTCTGAAGCGTAGGGTAAGGGGGGACAAGCTTTGTTAATTGGAATAGACGTTGGCGGCACTTATACGGATGGGGTGGCTGTGAACGAGGAAGGAGAGATTCTGGCTGTTGCCAAGTACCCCACTTTGCGGGACAACCTCCTGGAATCGTTGACCGGGTGCTTGGACCAGGTTATGAGCGGGCTTTCGCCTTTACAGGTGAAAAGGGTCTCCGTCAGCACCACCTTGCTTACCAACGCGGTTCTCCAGGACAAGCTGGAAAAAACCGCCCTTCTGGTGATACCCGGGCCAGGCCTGGACCCGACAGTCCTGCCCTTTGGGGTTCGCCCAAATGTTGTGGCCGGAGCAATTGACTTCCGCGGCCGGGAACTCGCCCCTGTGCAGCCGGCACAGGTAAAATCCCTGCTGATGGAACTGATAGAAGCAGGGCATAGTGGAGTGGCGGTGGCGGGGAAATTTGCCCAGCGCAACAACAGCCATGAACTAAAGGTAGAGTCCTATGCCCTGGAACACTACCCTGGGCTGAGAGTGGAACTTAGCCACAGGCTCTGCGGCAGCCTGAATTTCCCGCGGCGGGCCAATACGACCTATCTTACGGCCTCCAGCCGCACCCTTTTCCGCCACTTCCTGGATCAGTTGGAGGCAGGGATTCGGACCCGGGGTATAACCGCTCCTCTCTATGTGCTTAAAGCCGACGGAGGGACTTTGCCTCTGGCGGCAGCAGCGCGGACTCCGGTGGAGACGGTTTATTCCGGCCCGGCAGCCAGCGTCCTTGGAGTACTGGCCTTGCTGCCGGAGGCAGAGACGGCAGTTGTGATGGACATCGGCGGCAGCACCACCGATTTGGGACTGATTTTGGACGGCAAGCCCCTTTTGTCATCTCGCGGGGCTGAAATCGGCCTCTTTAAGACGCAGGTGCACAGCTTTGCTGTCACCTCCGCCAATGTGGGCGGAGATACGCCGGTAGAAGTGGTTGGCGGCAGGATAAATCTGGGCGAACGGCGGTGCGGCCCTGCTTACTGCCTGGGTGGCAGCGCCCCAACGCCAACTGATGCGCTGCGTTATTTGGGACTGTGCGAGCACGGTTCGTTGGAACTGGCCCGTGAAGGAATGGAGAGCCTGGCATCAAGTCTGGCAGTAGCCCCACCGGAAGCTGCCAGGGCCGTAATGGAGCAGGTGGTGGAGCGTATTGCGACATCCTTCCGTCAGATGGTTCAGTGCTGGGAAGATGAACCTGCTTACCGTGTTTGGGAAGTGCTGCATCCGCACCGCATGAAGCGGTTTAAGATTTTTGGGGTCGGAGGGGCAGCTCAAGGAATAACTCCTCTGGTAGCTGAGCAGCTGGAGGCCCAATGGGAGGCGCCGGAGATTGGCAGGGTTGCCAACGCTCTGGGAGCGGCCTTGGCCGTTCCCACGTTCAGCTGTTCTTTGCGAGCAGACACTGGGGCAGGCCTGTACAGCATCGCTGAGACCGGAGTGCAGCTGCCTTGGCCCAACGGCAGGGGCGGCATGGAACAGGCGAGAAACCTATTGAGTAAACACTTTCGCCAGCGTGCCTGGGAGCTGGGCCTGACCGCCGCGGCAGGGGAAATCACCCGGGAGGAAGTTTTTAATGTGGTGCGGGATTCTGTTACTGAAGGCAGAATCATTGAAATTGGTATGGAATTAAAGGCAGGGGTAATGACCCGGGTAAAAGGAGAGGAACGGCAATGAAACAAGTTGGTTTGTTGTTTTTTCCCGCTTTTGACTGGTCTTTAGGTAATTCCCACCCTGAAAGGGAGGAACGGCTGCTATACACCCGGGATCAGATTTTCGAAGAAGGTATTATGGATTTGCCTCAGTACCGGGAGTACGCGCCAAAACTGGCGCGGGAAAAAGATGTTGCGAGGACCCACGCCCTTTTGCCGGGCCCGGAGCATATTCTTACGCCACCCCACCTGGTGGCTGCCGGCGGGACCTTGACCCTGGCCAAAGCCTTGATGGACGGCGAAATCGAGCGGGGCTTCGCTATGGTCAGGCCGCCGGGGCACCACGCCATGCACACGGTCTACGGCAACCGGGGATTTTGCACTATCAATAACGTGGCAGTGCTGGCCAATTTCCTGCGCCATGAGTACGGGCTTAAGCGCATTGCCATTGTAGATACCGATGTACACCACGGGGATGGAACCCAGGATATCTTTTATCACGATCCCAATGTGCTCTATATTTCGATTCACCAGGACGGTCGTACCCTGTACCCCGGTTCTGGCTTCACGGGCGAACGGGGAGGACCCCGGGCCTGGGGGCAAACCCTGAACATTCCCCTGCCGCCTGGCACTGGGGATGATGGGCTGCTGTATGTGTTGGAGGAGTTGGTACTGCCCGCTTTGGCAGAGTTTAAGCCTGAATTGGTAATTAACTCCGCAGGACAGGACAACCACTTTACCGACCCCTTGGCCAACATGCAGATAACGGCAAAGGGCTACGGGGATTTGACACGTTTGTTGAAACCTGACCTGGCGGTATTGGAGGGTGGCTATGCCATCGAAACTGCCCTGCCTTATGTAAACCTGGCCATCTTACTTGCCATGGCAGGAATGGACTATGCAGGTATCAACGAAGAGTACCCCGCGCCGGTTGACACGGTGCCCTTAAGCATGATTAAGCCTCTGGTTGAATCTGTAAGAACCATGAAAACCAAGGCTCCACCCCTGCGGGAATGGCATACGGCGGAAAGAGGGGTATTTTACGATACTGAGTATATATGGGAAAAGAGGAGTGAGAAGATCAAGGGGTGCCTGGATTGTCCTGGACTGCACCTTACCTATACCGGTTCGGGTCGGGCGCCTGGTCCCAGACCGGAACATTTGGTAATTCGCCTGCCCTTTGACACATGTCCATCCTGCAGGCTGGAAGCAGAAAAAACCCTGGCTGAAGCACAAAAGAGGGGGAGTTTCCGTACAGTATATTGGCAGGATCAGGCTGGTGACAGGTTTTTCTATTTAGACGGACAGATACGGGAGATGAAGGATGGCTAACCGCATTAGAATACTCGACCCTATTACTGCCAATCAAATTGCCGCCGGGGAAGTGGTGGAACGCCCTGCCTCTGTGGTGAAAGAACTGGTGGAAAACGCTGTGGACGCCGGAGCCTGCAGGATAGAGGTAGAGGTTATCGGAGCTGGGGCTGATTTAATTCGGGTAACGGACAACGGCTGCGGCATGAACCGGGAGGATACTGTTTTGGCCCTGCAGCGGCACGCTACCAGCAAAATCAGCGTTCCGGCAGACTTGGCAGAGATTGGCACCCTGGGTTTTCGCGGTGAGGCTCTGCCTAGTATCGCTTCGGTCAGCCACCTGGAACTCATAACCAGGGAGCCTCATGTGCTGACAGGAACACGGGTCAAGGTTACTGGAGGCAAAGTGGAGGGGGTTCTGGACACGGGGTGTCCGCAGGGTACCACTGTTATAGTGCGGGACCTGTTTTTCAACACTCCCGCGCGGAGGAAGTTTCTCAAGAGCGATGCCACTGAGCTTGGTCAGATCAGTGATCTGTTGGGCCGAATCTCCATGGCTTATCCTGGGATTGCTTTCAAGCTAGTCCACCAGACCAGAATACTATTGCATACGCCGGGCAGCGGCAATCTATTGGACCCGCTCATGCAAATCTTTGGAAAAGAGCTGGCGCGGGAGATGATCCCGATAAAGTCTGAAGGCGACAATGTTAATTTGGAGGGTTACCTGGGCAGGCCCCACCTGGCCCGTTCCAGCCGCACCTACCAAAGCTTTTTCATCAACGGCAGGTATGTCAGGAGTAAAGCCCTGACACGGGCAATAGCGGAGGGTTACCATACTCTGGTACCAGCAAACCGCTACCCTGTAGTTGTGTTAAATCTAACCCTTCCGGTCAATACTGTTGATGTGAATGTGCACCCGTCCAAACTGGAGGTCCGTTTTGCGCGGGAAGTGGTATTAACAGGGTTCGTTACTACAGCGGTACGGTCCACCCTGGCGGAAACTCTGCTTATTCCTGGTTTGGCCGGTGAGAGGGAAACTCCACCTGGCTGGGACTGCGTTCCCCGTTACCCCGGAGAGCAGATCGAGTGGAGTTTGCAGCATCTGCACGCGGGCGACAGAAATGAACTGAGGGAAGAGCCGGTACCAGAGACGGGTACAGCAGCTCAATACATAGGCAAGGAAATCAGTGCCCCGGATCCCTTTATGGAAGAATTGCCCTTAGATCCCGCCGGAAACGTAGGAGGGGCAGAACCTGGGCTTGAGGAACAAGAGCCGGGAGGCAAGCCTTCAGGCAGGGAACCTGTGGAGGCTGAACAGCCTGAGGCGGTGGCTGCTCTCGCGGGCGTACGCGCCGGGGAGAGCACCATAACGGAAAGTACCGGGGCGAACAAAAACGGCAAATTACCGGACCTTATCCCCATGGGCCAGATAGGCTTGACCTACATAGTGGCCAGGGGCCCGGACGGGTTATACATCCTGGATCAGCATGCTGCCCACGAGCGAATAAATTACGAGCGCCTCTGGGAGAGAGCCGCCCGGAATGCCGGGGAGGCGCAGCTTCTGCTGGAGCCCCTGACTCTCGAACTTACGAACCAGGAACTGGAGTTATTGGTCGAAAATATTGCCCTGTTTAGGGATTCGGGCTTCCTGCTGGAGTTTTTCGGAGGCAACACCTTCTTGTTGCGGGGTAGGCCGGCGGACCTGACAGAAAAGGATCCGAGGACTATCATCCGCGATCTGCTGGATGTGTTTATGGATGGGCCTAGAACAATCGAAGCGCGCAAATTGCGGGAAGAGTTCATCTATATGCTGGCCTGCAAATCCAGCATCAAAGCAAGCGAAAGCTTGAGCCAGGTAGAGATGGAACATCTCATCTGGCAATTGGGCAGGACTGAAAACCCGTTTTCCTGTCCCCATGGCCGGCCTACGCTGATTGC
>JAJYNB010000019.1 GCA_021786555.1 Bacillota bacterium
AGGTGGCCTGCAATATGATCCTACACTTTGAGATAGGCGATTTTTTGTTTCGCCGTTTTTTTTATGCTGCGGTGTAAACCTATCAGCAAGGACGGGCCGCCGGCTACAGCCAGAATCACCGCCCAGTGTACTCCAGCCAGGGCCACCGTCTTAAAAATCGGCTGCATAAAGGGCAGGTATACAGCGCTCAATTGCATGGTGGTCGAAATTGCAATGGCTCCCACCAGGTATGGGTTGGAGAAGATTCCCACTTCAAAAATCCCTCTGGTCTCACTTTTGCAATCCAGGACGTGGAACAGTTGGGAAAAGACCAGGGTAGAAAAAGCCATGGTCCTAGCCAGTTCGATATCCCCGCCCGGCATGAGCATGCCGATTACGAATACCAGGAGGCTGCCCAGGCCCAATATCGTACCCCTAACCAGAATCTTAGCAGCCAGCCCCCGGGCAAATACGCTCTCCTTGGGCGCCCTGGGCAGCCGCTGCATGATGTCAGGCTCAGCCTTATCAACCCCGAGGGCCATGGCCGGCAGTCCGTCCGTAACCAGGTTTACCCAGAGAATCTGTATCGGTAAAAGCGGCAGGGGCATAGCCAGCAGGCTGGCCAGAAACATGGTCAGTACCTCTCCCAGATTACAGGACAACAGGTAGCGGATAAATTTGCGGATATTGTCATAGATAGCCCTGCCCTCTTCCACAGCCGCCACTATGGTGGCAAAATTATCATCCGCCAAGACCATGGCTGATGCCTCTTTGGTCACATCCGTACCCGTCTTGCCCATGGATACCCCTATGTCGGCCTCCTTCACCGCGGGGGCATCGTTCACCCCGTCTCCTGTCATGGCCACCACGTGGCCCTGCTGCTTCAGGGCCTTGACAATCCGCAGCTTGTGCTTGGGTGAGACCCTGGCGTACACCGCCAGATCATTCACCCTCCGGGCCAGTGCCGCGTCATCCATTTCATCCAGTTCAGCGCCGCTTATCACTTGACCGGACCTCTCGGCTATCCCCAGTTCCCCGGCCACCGCCTGGGCCGTCAGCCTGTGGTCCCCTGTAATCATCACCGGTTTGATACCCGCCCGCTTGCACACCTCTATGGCCTTACGGGCGCTGGGACGGGGCGGGTCAATCATGCCGGCCAGGCCCAGAAAGGTAAGCCCGCTCTCCACCTCATCCACTTCCGACTCCCAGGATATCTCCTTATATGCCAGGGCAATCACCCGCAGGGCCTCCTTGGCCATACGGTCATTGGCCGCCAGTATTTCCCGCTTCATCCCCTCATTCAGGCGCATCTGCCTCCCCTCCCCCAGGGAGGTGTCGCACAGCCTCAGCATTACATCAGGCGCCCCTTTAACGTAAGCCAACCGGTTACCGGCACTGTCCTCGTAAATTACGCTCATGCGTTTGCGTTCCGAATCAAAGGGCAGTTCCCCCACCCGTTTTTCCCGCCGTTCCAGCACCTCCCGCCAAACCCCGGTCTTGGCGGCTGCCACCAGCAGTGCCCCTTCCGTTGGGTCCCCCTCTATGTCCCAGGCCGCCTCAGCCCTGCCTCGGAACAGGCCGGCCACCGTAACCCCCTGCTTCTTGAGCAGAGAGTTGTTGCACAAGGCTGCCACCTTAAGCAGCTGGTTCAGCGGTTCAGACCAGGGCATAGGTTTGTCCTGCCTACGGTTCCCTTCAAGGTGCAATTCACCCTTCGGATTATACCCCTCCCCTGTTATTTCCACGAACCTGCTGCCCGTATAGAGTTTGCGCACAGTCATCTGGTTTTGGGTCAGAGTGCCTGTTTTATCCGAACAGATCACTGTGGCGCAGCCCAGAGTCTCAACGGCGGGGAGTTTGCGGATTATTGCGTTGCGGCGGATCATTTTCTGCACTCCCACCGCCAGGGCGATGGTCACTATGGCCGGCAGACCCTCAGGAATGGCAGCCACAGCCAAACTAATCCCCGCTAAAAACATCTCATAAACCGACTCGCCGCGCCACACACCAGTAGCTACTACTGCTGCGCAGATTACCAGGCAGAGCACCACCAGGTAGCGCCCCAGCTGCTCCAGGCGCCGCTGCAGCGGAGTGGTTTCCTCTTCCACCTCCTGGATCATCCCGGCAATCTGTCCCATCTCTGTCTCCATGGCGGTAGTCACCACCAGGCCCCGTCCCCGTCCCCGGGTAATCACGGTACCCATATAGGCCATGTTCTTGCGGTCACCCAAACCCAGGTTTTCCTCGATCAGGACCCCCGCCATCTTCTTTACCGGCGCCGATTCACCGGTCAGGGTGGCTTCATCGATTTCCAGGTTTACGCACTCCACCAATCGCACATCAGCCGGAAGCTTATCACCTGTTTCCAGCACCACAATGTCTCCCGGCACCAAGTCCCGGGCCGGAATCCGTTCCTCCCTGCCCTCCCGCACCACCCGGGCCTCTGGTGCGGTAAGCTTTTTCAAGGCCTCCATGGACTTTTCCGCCCGGAATTCCTGCACAAAGCCCAGGATAGCGTTAAGGATTATAATAGCCATGATGGTGACGGCATCGGCAATTTCGCCCATCAGGCCCGAAATTACCGTCGCCGCGATCAGCACCACAATCATAAAATCCTTGAATTGAGCAACCAGCATCTTAAGCGGCGATGTCTTTTTCTTCTCCGCCAAAACATTATGCCCATACCGGACCAACCGTCTGGAAACCTCTTTTAAGTGCAGTCCTTTGCGAATATCAACACCCAGTTCCCCGGCCAGACTCTGCCAGGACCGGGCATGCCAGCTGCGCCTGTTCATGCCAAACCAGCCCCCTTGTCCGAATTCTTTGTACATGCTTATTCGGACAAGGAGTAAAAAATACCCCACCCTTGCAGTGGGCCCAAAGTGAGTCACCTGGGGACGGTTCTTCGCTGACTCACTTTTGAGTCACTTGGGGACGGTCCCTGGGTGGCGTACGGCTTGACAGCGTTCCCCGTCATTGCACCAGTCCGCCTGTGATGCTATACTGCAGATTGAAGATTTCACGCAAAGGAGCTCGTGTATGGCTCTCGACGGGATAACACTTAACCTGGTTTGCCGGGAACTGGACAGCCTCTTGGCTGGGGGTAGAATAGATAAAATCCACCAGCCCG
>JAJYNB010000266.1 GCA_021786555.1 Bacillota bacterium
AATTGGCGCCGCTGGCGGGCACATAAGCTTGTTCCGCCGCGGGGATGGAACCGGGCAGAGCGAGCAGGATGGGCATGCCTTTGACAGCTGCGATGGAAGCAACGGAGAGCGCGTCGGCGTTGGCATCGTAGTTGGTTACCACCACGCCGGATGCTCCGGTGATCTTAGCGGCGATGTTGGCAGCGGTGGCAAAACGGTCAGCGCCGCCCAGGTTTACAACGGTCATGGTTTGCTGCAGTTGGCTGATTACCGCTTGGCTAATCGCGCCGCTGACAACATAAACGGTTTTTACACCGAGTTTGGTAAGTTCGTCTTTGGTGACACCTGTAAGTTGGTCACCTTGGGTCAGAAGGATAGGGGCATTCAGCTGTTTGGCAAGGGGAGCGGCGGTCAGGGCATCGACCAGGTTCGCGTCCATGCCCGGGGCCAGGATTGCGCTGCTGGCGCCGCCGGACCACCCTGCTTCGGCCACGTTTACTGCGGTTTGGTATCTGTCAGCTCCATAGAGCCGGGTGCCACTTGTAGTCGCCGCCGTTGCCCCAAAAGCGTAGAGGGGAACCAAGGACAGTACCATGGCGACGATTGCTACGATGGCTAATGACTTTTTCGTCTTTCTCATGTAGTTGTTTTCTCCTCTCTTTCTAGGTGTTTTGTCTTTTGCCGGGCCCGTTTTCGACCCCTCTTAATTCTAAATCTCTACTGTTCTTCCCACCTCCCCAAATTTCGCACAAGCTTTAGACATTGCGCAATATCTAAAGGTATCCACCTCCCCGCTTTTGGTCCCGGAGGCGTCCCCCCTGTCACGGTGTCCTTGGGAGGGGGCTTACCCTTTAGACGGCAATAAACAAGAAACCCACGGCAAGGGTCCTTGATGACTATAGATATTCTTTTTACGACCGGATATTCCTGCCATTATTTCAATTAATTTTAACAAACTGCATAAATCTTTCCGACACAATTCGACACATTTCGACAATGTTCAACATAATCTAACTCCCGGAGTCGTTTCGTGTTTCGCTTTTCGAAATATAAAAAGGCTCCCCGGCTAAACATCTGCGGGGAGCCTTTTCCCCTGCCGCTGCATGTGAAAATTTTAGTACCCTCTGTACACCAGCACGCCCCTGTAGATGCCAAGGGCTGCCTGCTGTTGAAAAGCTGGGGCAGACAGAAGTTTCTCTTCGGCGGGATTGGACAGGAAGCCGGCTTCTACCAGGATCGCCGGCATATTGGCATGCCCGTCAGTGACGAAAAGTCCCTCGTCTTTGACGCCCCGGTCTTCCAGGGGACCCCGGTTATAGCTGTGCAGCTGTTGAACGACCTCGGACTGAACGGCTCTCGCCAGCCGCAGGGCCAGCGCTGCCTGAGGGTTGGGCTGGCCGTCATAGGTCTGGGAGCTGTAATAGGTCTCGGTCCCGTAAGCCGCCTGGTTGGAAGCCGAGTTGTTGTGGATGCTGATAAAAAGCGTCCCCTTGGCGTTATTGGCAATGTCCGTACGGGCTTGCAGGTCGGGCACCGCGCTGCTGTGGGAGTAATTGCTGCCCGCGGGCGAGACATCGCTGGAGCGGGTCAGCACCACCTGTGCCCCCGCTGAACGCAGGTAGTCGGCGAGGTCCAGACCGATGGCCAGGTTGGCGGTTTTCTCGAAAGTGCCTGTCGCCCCGATGGCCCCCGTGTCCGGCCCGCCGTGCCCCGGGTCAACCACTACGGTCCAGCCGCCCAGCAGATAAGGCGGCTGAATCTTGCCCTCGATAATCCCCTTGACTTGATCCGAGAGTACCGCGGGCCCGCCAATCATGGTGACCAGCAGACTGTTTTCCGCCGCATTGCCCATGGCCGAGTAGGTTATGGCCGGCAGGCTGGCGCCGGATGACAGGAACAGGGGGGCAGCCTGCTTGGCGGCCAAAGCTCCGACCACCAACCCATCCGGGAAGTCTTCCCCTGTCACCATGTAAGCTTTGTTCCTGCTGCTTCCGTCCTGCGGGACGCCTGGCAGCTTGTCCTCGGAAAACAAGTATATTTTGGCCGCTGTTTCATAGCGGTTCTGGCCGCCAAGCCGGTTAATGCCGGGAAGCCCCTGCAGGGTGGCGCTTGGTATCACTCCCTCCCCGCCGACGACTATGGTCTGGGCGGAGCCGGAGATGTTTGCCGCCTGAAGTTTGCTCAGTTCGGTACGGGTCGCAACAGGTATGCCGGCTGCTGCGCTCAGGAGTATGGGGGTTTGAGTCACTCCGGCATAAGGGCCGATAGCCAGGGCATCGGGAAAGTCCTCTCCGCTGGCCAGAATCACCTGCCCGTTTCCGCCCACCTTGTCCGCTATTTCCGCCGCCGTCGCGAAACGGTCGGCCCCACCCAGGCGTTCCCAGGTGATTCCCGCCTGGTCCAGCACTTTGGTAATCGGAGCTCCCATGACACCCTCTCCGCCCAGGATCACCACGTGCCTGGCCCCGAGCCTCTGGATTTCAGCCAGAACCTGCGGGTCCAACCGGTTGGAATAGGTGAGAAGTATGGGGGCGTCCAGCTTGCGGGACAGGGGGATAGCCACCAGTGAGTCGGGATAGTCGTCCGCCCGGGCCAGGAGAACTTCAGCCGCCCTCTGCCAGCCCGCCTGGGAGACCTTGATGGCGGTCTCGATGCGCGTGGCCCCGTACAGCCGGGTTGTTTGCACAGCCAGTGGCGCAGCGTTGGCCGCTGCTTGTCCTGTTAGCCAAAGGCCGATTACTAGCGCAAATAGTAGTCCGATTCTGACTCGTTGTGCCACACCACAGTCCTCCTAAAAAAAGCAATATCTAGGGGCAATTCGACACGATTTTGGTAAATCCTTCTTTGTTTTTACTTGCAAACACAAATAGAGCGGGATTTCCCCACACCAATGAGTACGACAAAATTCTACAATTTGGCGGGGTCCCGCTCTATTTAATGGCTGATGACTATTGCACTGTCTCCTGTACTTCCGCCGCCACAGCGTCCGAGACTACCCCTGTCCCGCCCAGAGCAGTCACTGTTTTGTTATGCCAGCTTTGCAGCACCGCCAATTGGCTGGGAGTAAGGCCCGCAGGGGGGACAATCACAACATCGCTCCCCTGAATCGCTGCCAGAGGCC
>JAJYNB010000130.1 GCA_021786555.1 Bacillota bacterium
CTCTGGCAAAATTTCCTTGGCCACAATAAAAAAATCTTTGCTCAGGTCTTTATGTTTTGCGCGAATCAATAGACCCACCCCAATCGATTGCTGGTTACATTATACCATTGTTAAGCCAACAAGAAAAGCGCGCGCCGTCCGCGGCGCGCTTTTGAGTACTTTCTGCCGCTGTCCTTACGCAGCTGCAAAGAATAACTTTGCGGGATATACAAGGAAAACGGTCCTTTTCAGGACCGCTTAAATGATTATGCAAATTAGGCCGCCGCTGCCCTCATTAACGATGCGCTGCAGGGTGTCTTGCAGTTTGTGCTGAGCGTTTTCCGGCATACGGTAGAGTTTGTTTTGTACCCCTTCCCTGACCAGGTCTTGCAGGGATTTGCCAAAAATATTGGACTGCCAGAGTTTCTTGGGATCCTCTTCAAATTCGTCCAGCATATAACGGACCAACTCTTCACACTGCTTTTCAGTACCGATAATGGGAGTTATTTCAGTAGTAATATCAGCCCTGATTAGATGCAGTGAAGGAGCGCTGGCCTTTAGCTTGACGCCAAACCGGCCTCCCTGCTTGATCAGTTCAGGTTCCTCCAGGAGCATTTCATCCAGGGAGGGGGTAACCACACCGTAACCGTTGTTATGCACCTCTACCAAGGCGCCTGCCAGTTTGTCATATTCCTTTTTGGCTTTGGTGTAATCCCTTAAGATCCTAAGTAGAGTGTGTTCCCCCTCAATTTCGATTCCTACCAGTTCCTTCAGAATCTGGTCAAACAATCCCTCAACAGCTGTTACTTCGATATTAGCAACGCCGGTTCCCAGGTTCATCTCTTGAAGGACCACATCCTGTACATACTCATAAGCAGCCAGCTTATCCAGGATGCCGTCAATATCCCGCAGCCTGTTTACTTCAGCGGTAGCCGCCTGAATAGACTCGGTAAAACCTTTGCGCAGGTAATGAGTCTCCTCCAGTTCATCTATCCAGCGCGGCAAATTAATATTTACTTCTGCCACAGGAAACTCGTAGAGCACTTCTTCCATTATCTGCATGATGTCGTCCTGGGTCAATTCAGCGCAGTCCATGGGCAGGACAGGCACTCCATATTTGTCTTCCATTTCCCGGGCCAGTTCGATGGTGTTTTCAGCGAAGGGCCGTTCGGTGTTGAGCACGACCACAAAAGGTTTATCCAAAGCTTTAAGCTCCGCGACAACCTTTTCCTCTGACTCCAAATAGTTTTCCCTGGCGATATCGGTAATGGACCCGTCGGTGGTGATAACAATGCCGATAGTTGAATGGTCCGTTATTACTTTGCGGGTGCCGATTTCTGCTGCCTCCTGAAAAGGAATCGGTTCTTCGCTCCAAGGCGTTCTCACCATCCGGGGCCCTTCTTCTTCTTCATAACCCAGCGCTCCGGGTACGGCATAACCCACGCAGTCCACAACCCTGACATTCATGACTATGCCGCTTCGCACATTAATTTCAACGGCATCGGCGGGAATAAACTTCGGCTCGGTAGTCATGATGGTCCTGCCCCCGCCGCTTTGCGGCAGTTCATCCTTGGCCCTTTCGCGGTCATACATGTCCGTGATATTGGGTAAAACCAACAAATCCATAAACTTCTTGATAAAGGTAGACTTTCCGGTCCGGACGGGTCCTACTACTCCCAGATAGATATCACCACCGGTGCGCTCGGTGATATCCTTGAAGATGTCAACTTTCTCCATTAACTGATTTCCCTCCTTTTATATACCTTTTGGAAAGGGGTAGGCCCCCACCCTTCACTTACATCCCCCCTGACCACAATGCAACAAACCATAACGAAGCTGGACTAGCAATGGTTAAGCAGTATAAATATATGAAAAGGGGGTGGGAATATTACCAATTTTTATATCTTCCGGCCTTCGAAAGCCCTGATAAAAGGAAAAACCCGCACGCTCTGTTGCGGGTTTTACACATGCATTGCTTTTAAAAGAGCAGGGTCTGAACAAACCGCTCTGTACGCGAACCTGAATGCACAAATGCCAATTCTCAGGCAGCTTTATGGTGCCAAAAAGGTTCACAGCTCTCTGTCAACTGCTTAGCTCCGGTAAATCCTTAAACAGGTCTAAGGCCTCGGGATTAGCAAGGGCATCCTTGTTTAGGACCGGCTCTTTGTGGATTACGTTATAAACAGCCATCTCTACTTTCTTGCCGTTTAAAGTATATGGGATATCCTTTACAGCAAGGATTTTAGCCGGTACGTGCCTTGGGGTGGTATTATCCCGGATAGCCTGTTTGATCTTTGCTTTCAGACCCTCGCTCAGTTCTACCCCTTGAGCGGGCTTGACAAACAGGATTACCCGCACGTCGTTGTCCCACGTCTGGCCTACCACCATACTGTCGGCAATCTCCGGCAGCAATTCCACCTGGCGGTATATTTCTGCGGTACCGATTCGGACACCGCCCGGGTTCAGGGTGGCATCGGAGCGGCCGTAAATAATCACTCCGCCTGTTTCAGTTATTTCAATATAGTCCCCGTGGCGCCAGACATTGGGGTAGACACCGAAGTAGGCTTTTTTGAACTTGACCTTGTCCGGGTCATTCCAGAAGTAGATGGGCATGGAGGGGAATGCGGCCGTGCAGACCAGTTCACCTTTTTGATTTAATACAGGTTTTCCGTTCAGGTCAAAGCTTTCCACCTTCATTCCCAGACCCCTGCACTGCAGCTCCCCGGTATATACAGGACCGGTGGGGTTGCCCAGGACGAAGCAGGAAATGATGTCGGTGCCGCCCGAAATCGAAGACAGGCAGAGGTCCTGTTTGATGTCCCGGTACACAAAACGGAAACTGTCTTCGGAAAGAGGAGAGCCCGTTGAAAGAATTCCCTTTAATTTGCTCAAGTCGTAGTTTGGACCTGGCTTCACGCCGGCCTTTTCCACGGAGGACAGGTACTTGGCGCTGGCGCCGAATACTGTAATCCCTTCATCCTGGGCGAGCTGCCAGAGGGCCCCTGCATCTGGGTAAAAGGGCGACCCGTCAAAAAGTACCAAGGTGGCTCCTACAGCCAGGGAACTCACCAGCCAGTTCCACATCATCCAACCGCAGGTGGTGTAATAGATCG
>JAJYNB010000424.1 GCA_021786555.1 Bacillota bacterium
TTGCCAGGGAAATAGGGGTCTTGCCGGAGCACCTGCCGGAAGACATTGAGAAGCTGTGCTGCCCGCAAACTTATTCCAATTCTCATTAAAAATGCGAATAATTATTGCATTCTGCATGCAGAATCATCGTTTTTAACGAGAAATGGAATTAGGGGCCGTTAAGAAACAACCATTACATTTCAGACCATTTCATTACGGCCCCTTATGCCGACCACGATCTTTCAATGTTACGGTCGCCGTTAACACTGCTATTTTTGAACAACGGCTTAGAGCGTGCGGATTTTTTTGAGCAATGAGGTGGTGGAGTAGTTTTCCACCAGGGGAATGGAGAGCACCCGGCCGCCCGCGGCCAGCACCTCCGGGGCGCCGACAATCCTTTCCACCGGCCAGTCGCCGCCCTTGACCAGCACCTCGGGCCTCAGGGTGGTGATGAGCTTCCGGGGCGTTTCTTCAGCAAAGATGACCACATGATCCACACAGCCCAGAGCCGCCAGAATCCTGGCCCTGCCCTGCTCGTGGTTCACCGGCCGGTCGTCGCCCTTGCCCAGCGCCCGCACCGAGGCGTCGCTGTTGACCCCGACCACCAGGCAATCACCCTCCCTGCGGGCCTGCTCCAGATAGGTGACATGTCCCTGATGCAGGATGTCGAAACAGCCGTTGGTAAACACCACCTTGCGGCCCACCGCCCGGTACCGGGCAGTCAGTGAGGCCAGCTCCTCAAGCTCCAGGATCTTGTCCTGATCATCAAACCGGTACGGGGTCGGCCCCACCGTGTTGAAGCGCTGCCGGAGCTCCCGCATCCCGGCCGGCTCGATCCCGGCCCAGGCACCATCCGGTTCTGCTCCGGCCTCGGCCAGTACTGCGCCATCCGGGGCGATGACCAGGGAATGGCCGCCGAACTCCGTTTTTCCGGTAACGCCGCAACGGTTGCAGGCCACCACAAAAATCTGGTTTTCAATGGCCCGGGCCGCAGCCAGGGTCCGCCAGTGCTCCCGCCGGGCCGCGGGCCACTGGGCGCTCACCACCAGCAATCCCGCGCCCATTCCGGCCTGGGCCTTGGCCAGTTCGGGAAACCGGAGGTCGTAGCAGACCAACCCGGCCACCAGGCCAAGCCCGGTCTCCACCGGCCGGGGATTGTCGCCGGGGGTGAAGTAGCGGTCCTCGGCCATGGGCGCGAACAGCTGCTGCTTGCGGATCGAACCGGCAACCCCGCCCGGTCCGACAATGTACAGGGTATTGTAGATGGCGCTGCCCACCTCGGTGAGCACCTCCTCGGGCAGGGACCCGGCCAGATACATGGAGTACTGCCTGGCCAGCCGCTGCATCTCGTCCAGCACCTCCACGGTCTGCAGGGCAAAATGCTGGAGCCGCTCGTAGGCAAAGCCGCAGCTCCACAGCTCGGGCAGCACGATGATGCCCGGCCCAGCGGGGGCCAGACGGGCCAGACCCGCCCGCACCGCGGCCAGATTCGCCTCCGGCTCGGCCGGCTGCACGTCAAACTGGAGAAACCCGGCATGGTACCGGGCAGGGGTGGTGTCGGTGATGTTTTTCATGGAGTTAGAATGACCCGGTATGCCGTTTTTGTCAATACGAGGTTGCCGAGAAGGCCAGCTTGTGCCCTGCCGGGCAGCTCTGTTTCTTTTCTTGCGCCGTAGAATAAAAAAGAATAAATTATGTGCATCATTAATTCACAGGAGGAGGAACAGCAAACCATGCCCAAGACCATCACTCTCAGAGTAGCCGACGAGGTTTACGGAAGATTGGCCGCCGCCGCCAAAGCCGAGCGCCGACCCTTGGCCAACCTCATCGAAACCCTTGCCTTGCGCAAACTGGATGAGGATATTTTTGCCGACCCGATCGAGATGGATGAAATCCTGGCCGATCCCGAGCTGGCGCGGAGGCTTGAGCGAGGAACCGCGCAGGCCAAGAAACGGCAAGGAACCTTTGTCGAATGACATACCGCATCTTTGAGACCGAGGGGTTCAAAGAGGATCTTGCCCAGGATTTCGGCGGTCGGCGGGAGAAAGTTCTCGCCAAGCTCAAGGCCTACGTCTATCCCCTGCTTGCCGTGCAGCCCCGCCTGGGCGGCAATATCCGTAAACTGCGGGACTACTTTCCGGAAACCTGGCGCTATCGCATCGGGAAATACCGTTTCTTTTACCAGATAGACGAGCAGGAAAAAATCATCTTCATGATTGCGGCGGATCACCGCAAACAGGCCTACAGAAAATAACAGGCCCCCAGGACAACATGATGCATTCTGCTTACCAGGCAATCTCAGCAGCCAGAGGAATACGCTTCATCTGGAGTGGCTTTTCCTGCCAATTTTTGTTTATAGTTCTGGCTATCATGATTTTCGGCATGATAGCCAGAACTGTAGAATAACTTGATGGGCCTGCCTTACATTATGGACAATTACCACATTGAAATGCGCTCATACCGGATCATCGGGTGGGCTTGGCTTGTGTTCTGTACTATCAGTATGGTCGCAGCATTCCTGTCTAAACTCTATTGGCCAGCCATGGGATGTGCTCTCTCTTCAGTATTTGGGGTTTATATGGCGCTGGGTGCCGGCAGCTTCGACATCAACAGTAATGACCTTACCCACAAGTCATCGTTTGGCACCTGGCAAATTCGTTGGGACGAAATATCCAGCGTTGAGATTGGAGAAGTGGAAGGCACGCTGGTATTCCACGGCAGCAATAAACGCTTTATTCTCTCTTCACCTGGTGGGTGGGATGTTTCCGTGAAAGACGAGGCACTTGCCTTTGTAATCAAGCAACTTGAAGCGCGCGACATCTCGCCGAAACCAAGCAGGTCTGCCGCATACAAAATCATGAAAAACACTCGCGTTCGATGAACTCTATTTCTAATTTGTCAATTTTATACATCCGATTCTCAAAATCGAACAGACCGGGCTGAATCATGGCTGCATCCTCTTGAAGTCATCCCAATACTGGCACTCCCGGAGCGACAAAAGGGCCCACAGCTGACGGTGAGATCGCCCTCCCGGTATGTTTCACCGACCTGCAGCCGTACTTCCTGGGCTCCGGCAGTTGCCGCAGCCACCAGTAACCCTG
>JAJYNB010000348.1 GCA_021786555.1 Bacillota bacterium
CTCCTCAGCCGCCACAAGTCCGTCTTGGTGCCTGCCAAGATTTGCCAGAGTAAGCAAGTAGGCCCGGCGCAAGGCGCTCCCCCAAATCAAATTAGGGTCAAGACCTTTCAGCGCATTTTCAAAGCATTCCGCTGCTTTTCCCCACTGGTTGCACCGCACATACTCGACGCCCAAATTGTAATGATCAAAATTGCTTACCTGCTCGGTGGCGAACTTCTCTAAAAGCAGCTGCAGATTGCGTTCGATCTTCTTTTTCTTCGCCAATTCCTGGTCCATATAGCCGTAGTGATAGACCTTGATGTCTTCTTGTTGAACTACGGTGCGCTCAAAAACATGGCTCAGGCTCTCGTGGACTTTTTCGCGGTAACGGTACTCTTTGCGATTGCGTACCAGCCTGATGTTCAAGTTGAAATCCCTGTTCACTCCCGCTTCTGCCCCGATAAAGTTTACAGTGGAAAAGATGAATCCCTCTGCCCCGCTGGTCCGGGCCAGTTCCCGAACTTTGGCAACATCTTCCTGGCAGAACTCTTCATCCGCGTCGAAGATCAGAATCCATTCTCCATTTGCCTTGTCCATGGCCAAATTGCGAGGTGTGGAAAAGTCTCCCTGCCAAGGTTGGAAATAGACCTTAGCCCCAAATGACTTGGCTATCTCAACACTGCCGTCAACAGAACCGGTGTCCACGATAATCATTTCATCAACCAGATTAGAGACACTTCTTAAGGCCCTGGGTAAGTTTTCAGCTTCGTCCCGCATGATCATACACAAACTGATCAGCGGTTTTCCAGTTCTCTTAGCCACGTAAATTCATTACCTCCCGCAGACGACCGGCCTTGTCTTCCAGCTCCGGTGCCTTAAGCTGCCGGCTGCCCGTTTCCAATACCTGAACAGCTTGCCTAACCAGTATCTGGACAGCCAGCAGATAGGTCTCAATGTTTGCTTCGCCTGCCAGAACCTGTTCGTTCAAGCAGCGGAAAGCTGCTGCTAACTGCCCGCTGTCCATGTAGGCCCGTGCCAGGTAGTGGTAAGCCTCTCCGCTCATTTCTCCCAGCATTTTAAACGAGTCAAGACATTTTATTGTCTTGGCATAATCACGGTGAAGGGTATAGATTTTGGCCAAGGTAAGCTGTACCTCCTGCCGGGGAACATCTTCCAGATAAGCTGCTAGTGTAGCGGCATTAGCGTGGTGTTCTACCTCCAGGAAGCGGTTGAAGATGCCAAGACAGACCTCCCAATCGCCCGGCAGCTGCTTCACCGTCTGCTTGCGCAGCAGGCTGCTGACAAGTAAGTACTGCTGAACTTCAGGGTCTTCGTTCACTGCAATTTTGCTAAGTATCTCCCCGCCTTGTTTGAACTTGTTCCGCACCCAATAACAAAAGCAGATTTGCAGGCTGCTCTTGGTGTACAGAGGATGATTCCGCTCCACCTTCATAAAAGCCCGGACTGCCTCTGCCCAGCGACCCAGCCTTGCCAGCACCATCCCTCGGAAAAAAGCAATGTTTGCTGAGGGCTCAGCCTTCTCAAGATATGCCAGGGCCTGTTCGTAACTGCCGTTTGCGTAAAACACATCCGCCAAAACTTCAGGATCGATATCCCCATTAGCCAGCATTAACTGTTCCAACTGTTCCCTCGCGGCCTGTACTCCCAGATGTTGTACAAACAGCCTCCCTATGTTGTACAGTGGTTCGTTAAACCCTGGACCATAGGCCTGGCGGTAGTGTTCGATGGCCTTGGAAAGGTCCAATAACCGCTCATAGGCCCTGCCCAAACCTTGCAAGGCCAAGAAAGAGTTAGCTCCCTTCCGTCCCGGGTAATGGCTTGACCCGATTGTCAAAGCTCGCGCAAGGCAGTTCAAGGCGTACTGAGGATTCCCCTGTGCAAGATATAACTCGCCCTGCTGCAGCCACATCTCGGCACAATCCGGGTATTTCTCCAATCCCTCCTGTAAGACGGCGGCGGCGCGGCCCAACTCTTTCAGCGCGAACAAGGTTTTGCCTGCCAGGCAATAGGCAGATGCCTGGTAATAGGGCAGATCTACCAGAGACATTACCTCTGAACAGGTAGCAATAACCGTCTCTGCTGGTTCGCCAGAGAGAATTGTTGCCTGAGCCTGCACAAATGGCCTTAGGTAATCCGGCTCATCACCCTCGGAAAGCTTTTGCTGGTCGGGGTTTTCGATTTCCATTCCCTCGGCAAATCTTATGCCAAGCTGGCCTGGACAACCCATGGATAAGCCGATTCCCTGAAAACACCCATGACCCTTTTTGACCAGGCGGACTTCCCAGTGTTCTTCGCCCGCAGTGCCGTTTGCCTCGTTCTGGTAAGTCACGGGGAACGCAAATCCCCAGGTCTTGTTCTTGCCGAGTTCTTTGCCAAAATCACTTAAGGTGACTGGATCTATGTTCTCAGATGCAAATAAAAGCATCACCCAGGGACAGCGGGCCAGGGAAATGGCGGCCTGCAAACCATCCCTGGTTAACTCCTCTACCGGAATAATATCGCTAAACAGTGCCCGTCCGGCCCATTTAGTTTTATCCTCTTGGCCTGTACCGGCTACCAGACACAAGCTCATCTTTGGCTTTACACCCATATTAGCCCCTCCTTCCAATAATATATTTTCATCACCAACCTTTGGTGAATCATTAAGGGACAATCACAGCTAGGACATGTTTCTCATACAATGTTATGAAATACTATACTTTGCCGAAAAAGACATGGAGGTGCTCGCTAAGTGAATGCTGTAAAAGTTTATAGCGATACTGGACTGTTGGCAACGGTCTCCAACTCTACCGCTGCCAGTTTGGTCGCGACGGTATCCAACACCACTGCTGCCTGCTTACTCTCTGTAGTATCCAACACCACGGCTTCCTGCCTGCTGTCCACGGTGGCCAATACTACTGCGGCCTGCTTGCTCTCAGTGGTTTCCAACACCACAGCTTCCTGCCTGCTGTCCACGGTGGCCAATACTACTGCGGCCTGCTTGCTCTCAGTGGTTTCCAACACCACGGCTTCCTGCCTGCTGTCCACGGTGGCCAATACTACTGCGGCCTGCTTGCTCTCAGTGGTTTC
>JAJYNB010000119.1 GCA_021786555.1 Bacillota bacterium
GGTTAATCCTTCTTTCCTGTCTTCAGAGGCAAACGCAGTTGTTATTGCTTCCACCTCGTAATACAATGCCGTGTTTAGATCTGAATCTGCACAAACATTAATTGTCTCTTTTGCTATTTGAACCGCCACAGGGGAACATTTTATGATATCGTTAGCCATCGACAAAACCGTCTCAGTTAACTCCCCATGTGGAACAACTTTGTTAACCAAGCCAATTCGGTATGCTTCAGCTGCATCTATTGGAGTACCTGTGCAAGCCAACTCCATAGCCCTTCCTAATCCTACCAGCCTGGGTAAAATTTGACATATTCCACTGGTATTTGTCAGCCCTATCCTTGGCTCAGGCAGCCCCAGTTGTGCATTTTCAGATGCTATACGAATGTCACAAGCACAGGCAATTTCACATCCACCGCCTAAAGCCCAGCCATTGACCGCGGCAATAACCGGCTTGCCTAACTCTCTGAAGTCTCTTGTCACTTTTTGAATCCCAACACAGAATTCCCGGAACTCCAAGGTGCTCATGCTGTTCATAGCTTTGATGTCGCCCCCGGCAATAAAGGACTTGCCACTACCCGTGCAGACCACCACCCGAACCGATCTGTCTTTTTTGGCATCGGCCAGTGCTTCTTCGATATCCTGCAGCAACTGGTGATTGATGGCATTTAGAGTTTCCGGCCGGTTAAAAGTAATCGTTGCTACCCCGTTACTTTTTGTATATAGGATCGTTTCGAAGTTCATAAAGCCACTCCCCTTTTTTGTCTCTTTTAATTGCCTGGTGCCTAGAACGTTTCGCCCAAGTGGGTTTTAAATATTCTCTTTGCTTTCTTTTCGTATTTGGGCAGAGTACCGGGAGGAAGGAGCTCAACCTTAGTCGTAACCCTCAGGTCATCAGAAAACTTATCTTCTATGTATGACTTTAAGCCGCTTACCTGCTCGGCTGTAATACTTTCACCGTACTCTATCCTAATTGGCAAAATGTCGACGGCCCCTTCCTTTTCCAGGATTATTTGAAATTCTCCGGTAGTCTGCGGACGGATTCCCATTATTAGTTCTTCAATCGCCCTGGGAAAAACATTTACCCCTCTAACCCACAGCATATCATCGCTACGACCGATAACTTTGAATCTTAAACCGGTTCGGCCACAGGCACATGGTTCAGTTGAAATGATACGAGCATAATCGCGTGACCGGTAACGGATGAGAGGTGTAGCTTCTCTGTTAATTGTTGTATAAACCAATTCACCCTCCGCGCCGCTTTCAACCTTTTTTACCCTACCAGTATCTGGGTCAATTAGTTCGACTATCAATTCACCCTGTCCGCAGAAATGCATCCCCATTTGTTGTTCACATTCTGCTCCGAATATCGCAATGACTTCTCCCAAACCGTAATTGGCATCCCTCGCCGAGAACCCCCACATGTCTTCCAGCAGCCTTCGGGTCTCTGGAAT
Organism: Bacillota bacterium; assembly: GCA_021786555.1. Lineage (GTDB taxonomy): Bacteria > Bacillota > Desulfitobacteriia > Desulfitobacteriales > JAJXUE01 > JAJZPO01. The sequence goes on from JAJYNB010000119.1 coordinate 1,449, forward strand.
TCCGGCGCCCGGTTCACCCCCGAACAGCCCTTTTTTGAAACCCAACTCGCGAGGGTCCATCTGGTAATCATCTCTTAACTTCTTTGCTACGTACACCGGGTAGGAAGGCGTACATGTTACCACAGTTGGATGAATTGCCTTTGCCAAATTAATGAAAGCGTTGGTTTGTCCAACCCCTATCGGCACTACTGTGGCTCCGAGCCGTTCTGCCGACAAATGGTCGGTCAGCCCTCCCACATAAACACTGTAGTTAAATACATGAAAAACCGTATCACTAGGCCTCATGCCGCCAGTCCACAAGCTTCTCGCTCCACATTCTGCGATTAAATCAGCATCTTTAGCAGTATAACAGGTTAACAGAAAACGCCCTGTAGTTCCAGAGGTACCATGGACACGAACCACATTCTCAATTGGTGCACATAGATGGCCGCCATATGGGGGACATTTTTCCTGGGTTCCGCGCAACTCATCCTTTGTGGTAAATGGCATCTTCTCTAGATCTTCAACGGTTTTGATATCGTGCGGTTTGAGGCCTGCCCCCTGCATCTTGTCCCTGTAAAAATCACTTTTTCCAAACACATATTCTAGCTGCGCTGTCAAACGCTTTTCTTCAAGCATCCTTAGTTTAGCCGGTGGCATAGTTTCCAGCTCTTCATTCCAATATCTGCGTTCGCTCATAATGATCCTCCTTCAATTATATGTAGAATTTAGGTCTGCTCTAATCCCCTAGATATGCTCTGCGAACCTCCGGATTTTTCGCCAGTTCCTGAGATGAACCTTCCAGTACTATTCTTCCGGTCTCAAGCACATAGGCGCGGTCGGATATCTCAAGAGCCAAATGAGCGTTTTGTTCAACCAGCATTATTGTTGTGCCGGACGAATTTATATCTTCAATTATGTGAAAGATTTCCTCGACCAGTAAAGGGGCAAGCCCCATACTCGGTTCGTCAAGCAGCAACAGTTTCGGCTGTGACATCAAAGAACGACCTATAGCCAGCATTTGTTGTTCCCCACCTGACAGGGTTCCAGCTAACTGCTTCCTTCTTTCCTTCAAGCGGGGAAAGTGGTGAAACACTCGCTCATAGTCCTCCTGCAAGGGTTTCTCCTTGCGACTATGGGCACCCATCAGTAGATTTTCGTGGACCGACATTTTTGGGAACACCCGCCGCCCTTCAGGCACCTGGCTCACCCCAAGTTGAACAATGGTATGAGGCTTTAGGCTCGCAGTTCTTGAGCTGTTTGGTGGGGAACCAAAAATGTGTTTTCGGTTAAACACGATCCGGCCTTCCTTGTTAGCAGGCTTAAGCAATCCCGAGATTGTACGCAGGGTTGTACTTTTTCCTGCGCCATTTGCCCCGATTAATGCCACAATTTCACCTTCCTTAACCTGAAGGGATACGGATTGCAAAGCCCTGATTCGCCCATAACTTACGTCAATATTCTCTAACCTTAACATGCCCCGGTCTCCTTTCTCCGGATCCGGCTCCTGAACTGACCTGAGCCCAAATAGGCTTCGATAACAGAATCATTTTGGCGAATCTTTACCGGGCTGCCTTCAGCGATTTTCTTCCCATAGTCAAGCACAACAATCCGTTCAGAAATACCCATAACCAGAGTCATGTCATGTTCAACCAAAAATATGGTTACGCCGGTATCCCTGATTTTACGGATAATGTCCATCAGCACCGTTTTTTCGAAGGGGTTCATCCCGGCAGCGGGTTCATCAAGCAGCAGAATTTTGGGATTGGAAACCAGAGCCCGGGCTATCTCCAAACGCCGCTGTTCACCATAGGAGAGATTCTTGGCCTTCTCATGTTCTTTGTCGGCCAAGCCAAGGAAATCCAAAGCTGCCATGGCTTTCTCCCTCAATTCCTTTTCTTCTGAATGCATCAAAGGGGAGCGGATGATGGAATGAAACAGTCCGGCCTGACCGAGTACATGGGTCCCTATAAGGACATTGTGTAATACAGAGAGTTCGGAAAAGAGCCGTATTGACTGAAACGTTCTGGTGATTCCCTTTTTGGCAATCCGATAAGGTGGAGAACCCGTTAACGCCTCGCTCTGAAATAAGATAGCGCCATCTGACGGTTTATACAGTCCGGTAATTAAGTTGAATACCGTACTTTTTCCTGCTCCGTTAGGCCCAATCAAAGATAATATTTCACCGGATTTTACCTGGATATCAAGTTTGTCGACAGCAGTCAGGCCGCCAAAACTAATTGTAACATTTTGCAATTCTAAGATATTCATACTTTCGCCCCCTGCCTAATCCGCCTTCCAAGGAAAAGGGCGCGAGATATCGCCTGCCTAAAATTAAATCCACCCAGTAAACCATGAGGACGGAAAATCATCATAATGATCAGCAATAAACCGTAAACCAACATGCGGTAATTGGCCATAAAACGAAGGAATTCCGGCGCAGTCGTTAATACGACCGAACCAATTATTGTGCCTGGAATGCTTCCCAGACCGCCTAGTACCACCATGTTTAAGAACTCAATTGACTTCATAAAGCCAAAATCAGTAGGTTGAATAAATGTGGTGGTATGGGCAAACAAGGCGCCACCCACCCCGGCGCAAAAAGAGCCAATAGCAAAGGCCTGAATTTTATACCAGGTGATGTTAACGCCTACGGATTCAGCCGCAATTTCATCTTCCCGCACAGCCAGCATGGCCCTGCCGTTACGTGAGTTTTCCAGCCACATCATTACAGCAATCATTGCTACAGTCAAAATCATAATAACTGGAAAAGTAGTTAGATTCTTAATGCCCAAGAACCCAATGGCCCCACCGGTAATTTGCATGTTGGTAAATATCACTCGTACAATTTCCGCAAAGCCGAGTGTTGCAATAGCCAAGTAATCCCCGCTTAACCGCAAAGTTGGAAAGCCAATGACTATGCCAAATAGACATGCAGCTAATCCTCCGAGCAAAATGCCAACCGGGAAAGGTAGATGAAGTGTTACTGTTGCGATAGCCGAAGCATAAGCTCCTATGCTCATAAAAGCGGAATGTCCCAAGGAGAGTTGTCCGGTTGCACCGGCTATTAGATTTAGCCCTAAGGCCATAATCACATTGATTCCGATAAAAAAGCCTATCTGCAAGTAATAGGGAGGCATTATTCTACTTAAACCCTGGGCAGTCAGTCCGGTCATAATAAGCACAAGGACAAATCCAATGACCTGAACCAGCCAGTTATTTTTGATGTTCCGCATAGCCATCCCCCCTATACCTTTTTGTTAATTTTCTGTCCCATAATTCCCGATGGTTTGACCAGCAAAACCAAAATGAGGATACCAAACGCAAAAGCGTCTTTGTATTCGGACAAGTTTACTGTTACACTGAGAACCTCCAAGAGACCAATCATTAACCCGCCCAGCATGGCCCCCGGGATACTGCCAATTCCGCCAAGTACTGCTGCGGCAAAAGCTTTTAACCCAGCCATTGTGCCCATATAAGGTTGAACTGCATTGAAATAAATACCAGCCAGAACCCCAGCCGCTCCTGCCAAAGAAGACCCGATTGCAAAGGTTGTCGCTATTATTCGGTCTATGTTTACACCCATTAATCCCGCAGCATCTTGGTCCTGGGCTGTAGCCCGCATTGCGCGGCCAGTCCTGGTGTAAGTTACAAACAGATGCAGGGCAAGCATTAGGAAAGCTGCAACTCCGATAATCACAATCTGATAAATGGTTATTTGAAAGTTACCAATGGCGTAAACCTTGTTTTCAAAAAGTTTTGGGAATCCTTGAGTGTTTGGCCCCTTGAGCAGGACCATTAAGGTTGACAAAAAAATCGAAACGCCAATCGTACTGATGAGGGCCGAGAGACGGGACGAACGACGCAACGGCTTGTAGGCAACCCGTTCGATTAATACCCCTAAAACTAGGCTAAGCATCATGCCGCCAAGCAACGCGACAACCACATTGGTTTTATAAGTTGCGGCCAGGATTAGTCCGGTAAAAGCCCCAAACATGTATATTTCACCATAGGCGAAATTTATCAAGGAAATGATGCCATAAACCATTGTATAGCCTAGGGCAATCAGGGCATAGATGCTCCCTAAGGCCAGCCCGTTGATCAGTTGCTGCATCAGATCTTTCACTTGCACCCCCCCTTTGCCATACATTTCTCGCCACAACATACCTTCACACGGTTAGACCCGATGTTCCGGATAGCAGCACGGGTCAAGAATCCCGCGCCGCTATCCCGCGATTTGGTTTACCAGTCTCTGATTTGCAAGCCTAGTTTAGTGCCACAGGTACCTTCTTCAGCAGTTCAAACTTGCCGTCTTTTACCTGTAACAAATAAACAGGACTCTTAATCACCTCGTGATTAGCCTTGAATGTTATGGTTCCGGAAACGCCCTCATAATTCTTTGTCTGTGCCAGAGTATCTTTAAATTTAACAGGGTCAGCGCTGTTGGCATCAGTCATTGCCTTAGCTATGATCATCATGGCATCGTAACCGTTAGCGGCAAATAGGTCTGGCAGCTCATTGTTTTTGGCCTTGAAGGCATCCATGAATTTTTGCGTAGTTGGTGTTGGTTGTTCGGGGGAGAATCCGGCAAAGGAGATGACTCCATCTACCGCGCTCCCACCAATTTTTACGAGATCCTCGCTTTGCAGCCCGTCCCCGCCAACCATAGCTATGTCCTTCATACCGACCTCACGCACTTTCTTCATGATCAAGGCAGCTTCCGTATAATAACCACCAAATACTATTACATCAGGGTTAGCAGCCTTGATTTTCGTGACCTGAGCGCTGAAGTCCGTATCTCCATCCTGAATATACTCTTCATCAATCACACTACCGCCGTTAGCCTCAATGGCTTGTTTAAAAACCGCCGAGACACCAACACTATAGTCGCTGTTCTTGGAAATAATCATGGCGATCTTTTTCCAGCCCTTTTCCTGAATGATATATTTCATTGTAGCCGGCGCCGCGACACTGTCTAAAAGCGTATCACGAAAGACATAAGGACCGATTTCAACCACATTTGGGCCCGTACAACCAGCTGACATAATTACCGTGTTTTTGCTATTGGCAATTTGCCCCGCAACTCTAGTCAGCCCTGTAAGAGGATCTCCGATGATGGCATTTACTTTATCTTGAGTGATAAATTTATTGGTAATATTAATAGCCTGATCTTTTGCCCCCACGTCATCGTCTTCGATTAACTGAACCTGATGTCCAAGAATACCACCTTTTTGATTTAGCTCATCCACAGCAAATTTGATTCCTTTTAGGTTGCCAAGGCCATAAATTGCAGTATTTCCTGTCTTAGCGCCCAAGAAACCAATCTTTATTGGTTCTTTAGTCTCAGTAGTTCCAGTCTGTCCAGCGGTTCCAGATTGACCGCCACAACCAGTCACTATTAGCAATAAACTCAAAATAACACCCAAACTAACAAGGACTTTTCTGTTTGGTTTAAACATGATTTTTCCCCTCCCCGTAATCGTAAGCGTTTTTGAAGGGTGCCACGCAGCGTTTTAAGTATCCTGAGTTTTGAATAAGATCTTACAACTAGCATTCAATTACTAGGCGCCCTTCAGCACCAGGTCCAAAGGCTCCTTCTCCGACACCTGCAAAGGCTGCTTGAATGGAGAAATATTAAGTCAAGCGTTTCACCTCCCCGATTCAATACTCTGGTGAACAAAGGTTTTCGCCCTGAAATGAGCCTCCGATTTTTTTTGAATAATTGCTGAGTCTTAGCTGTAACGTTCACAAAATCCAACGCTGCCAAATGTATACTTTATTGGGATCGAGCCCACTCAGTACCCTGGTAAAATGGTCTGGTTTATTAATGAACGTTCGTTAATTAAATCACGTAAACGCACGCCCTTAAAATCAAAATCTTCTCATAATTATTCTATCTTTTCATTGCGAGTCATTGGCTTTTACGGTTACGGGAATGATGTGAACCCCTCTTGAATCGAAACCCGTTATATCCCTATAAGGGACGAAGCCCAATCATTACAAAATTACAATAGTTCTCAGCGATGTCTTCGAGGGTCCATACACCCTGAGGTCGGTACCAATAGGCTACTTGGGTGCACATTGTAAGAATTGCTATCGCAGTTAACTTGGGGTTGACAGGAGCGAAACACCCTGCCTGGATCCCTCTTTCCAAAATCCCCCTAAATTCATACTCAAATTTATCCCTATATTCAAGCACACGTTGCAGCATCTCGCCCTGTAATCCACGTAATTCACTGTCGCTGACAAGGGCCTCCTTTTGGTTTTCACCGTGAAACCTTATATTGGCAGTAATAGCTGCAGTTAACTGGGTTACAGGGTCGGCATTTAAATCAATTACACTTCTCACATTGTCAATAAAAACGGTTATAACATGCTCTAGCACATGATAAAGCAATTCTTCTTTACTGGGAAAAAAATTATATAAATTCGCCGCTGTCATTCCCAGCAAGGTAGAAAGTTCTCTCATTCCCGTCGCATGGTATCCCTTTTGATAGAACAGTTCTACAGCTGCATTACAAATTTCACCCTGACGAGTCCTGGTGTCAAATATTTTCACCCTTGGAACTCCTCTCCCAATGTTAATAAACGTTTGTTAATCAGATGATACACTTTGGCCTTTCCAAAGTCAATACATTTGTTTGAAAGTTCTGTCATTGTTTTTACTACCCTTTTGTTTTAGCAGAACAAACGGCAGGGTTCCCTGCCGTTTAAAAGCGCCCAATGCTCAGTTTTTCCAGTATACTTACTCCCCAGCTCTCAAAGAGCGCTTCAGGATCTTGCCGCTGGCGTTTTTGGGCAGAACGTCCATGAATTCCACCAGTCTGGGCACCTTGTAGGCAGCCATGCGCTCCTTGCAGTAGGAGATCACTTCATCCTCAGCTGCTTTGGCCCCCGGTTTCAGGGAGATATAGGCCTTGGGAATCTCCCCCTTGGCCGCATCTGGGACGCCTATTACAGCAGCCTCGAGCACTGCCGGATGGGTGTAGAGGACCTCTTCCACTTCCCTGGGATAGATGTTATACCCGCCGCAGATCAGCATGTCCTTTTTGCGGTCCACGATGTAGAGGTAGCCGTCTTCATCCGCCTTGCCCAAGTCCCCGGTATGGAACCACCCGTCGCTGAAGGCCTGGGCGGTGGCTTCCGGCATGCCCCAATAACCTTTAAATACCCCGGGGCCTTTGACCGTGATTTCGCCTACCTCCCCACCCGGAACTTCGTTGTTTTCCTCGTCCACCACCCTGATCTCCCAGTTTTCAGCGGGAAGGCCGATGGAGCCGGCCTTGCCGTGGCCCAGGCGGCCATAGGTGCAGGTGGAACTGGTTTCGGTGGAGCCGTAGCACTCGCAAAAGCCTACTCCGAAGGATTTTTCAATCTGCGAGACGTATTCGGCAGGCATGGCGGCACCGGCCGATTGGGCGAAGCGCAACGCAGTGAGGTCATACTTGCTGGGGTCTGCCAGGTAAGTTTGCAGCATGTAAATATACATAGTTGGCACCCCGGCAAAATGCGTGATCTTAAATCTGCTCAAAAGTTCCAGGGCCTTGTCCGGGAAAAATCTAGGGGCCGTTACCACCGCTGAGCCCTTGTACATGGGACCAAGCACCGTCAGCACGAAGAAGATGTGGCAAAACGGGGTGCCGGTGAAAAAACTGTCCTGGTCGTTGACGTGCAGGGTGTAGTTGCCGTTCAACTCGCCGTTGTAGTAGAAATTGCCGTGAGTGAGCATAGCGCCCTTTGGCTGGCCGGTAGTGCCTGAGGTGTACAGGATTGTCACCACATCATCCTCAGCGCACTCAGTCATATCCATTTCGGGTTCCCCGCCGGCCAGGAGGTCGGCATAGGACTCCGCGCCCTCCACTGCACCCTCCCCAACCAGTACCAGTTTATCCAAGGTGGGCAGTTGGTCACGGATATCGCTCACGTATTTTTGGGCTTCATCGGCGGCTGCCACCAACAATTTGGCTTGGGCGTTGTTCACAATGTAGGTGATCTCGCTGCTCTTGTACATGATGTTAAAAGGTACCGCGATAGCGCCCAGTTTGGTAATCGCAAAGTAGGTTACCAGATATTCGGGTGAGTTGGGCAGGTACATGGCCACCCGGTCACCCTTGCTGACACCCAATTTGCGCAAACCGTTGCCCAGCCTGTTTACCTGCTGATTAAACTCTTGCCAAGATAATTGGACCTGTTCAGAGAGTACCGCCGGCGAGTTTGGAATCCGCCTGACGTTTTTTTCAATGATTTGGGCTAAATTCATCCTCTCTCCCCCTTATGGCAATTACCGAAGGTCAGCATTGCGTCTCTCCGGGCCTTAACCCTTGTCTTCTCTCACACCCGGTAGAAACGCTAAGGAAGCCGCAAGGATATATCACCCTTCGGCCTCCGTAGTCAGAAACTAGCGCAGAATCTGGTTGGCAATAACCAACCGCTGGATTTGGTTGGTTCCTTCATAGATCTGCATGATTTTGGCGTCCCGCATCCATTTCTCCACCGGGTACTCGCGGCTGTAACCATAGCCGCCCAGGATTTGCACCGCGTCAGTTGTTACTTTCATTGCCATGTCTGTGGCATAGGCCTTGCACATGGCTGACTCGGTGGTATAGGGCAGCTTTTGGTCCTTCAGTGTCGCTGCCTTCAGGACCAGGAGCCGGGCGGTCTCAATCCCCATGGCCATGTCAGCCAGCATGAACTGGATAGCCTGGAAAGTTGCGATGGGCTTGCCGAACTGCACCCGCTCTTTGGCGTAGTTCAAGGCAGTTTCGTAAGCGGCTCTGGCCACCCCGACTGCCTGGGCTGCCACGGAAGGACGGGAAATGTCCAGGGTTTTCATGGCCAGTTTGAAGCCGTCCCCCTCCTGGCCCAAGAGATTTTCCACCGGCACCCGCACATCTTCAAAAATCACCTCGGTGGTGTTGGAAGCCCGGATGCCCATTTTCTTTTCTTTTTTGCCGATTTTAAGGCCCGGGGTCCCCTTCTCCACCACAATAGCCGAAATACCCTTGGAGCCTGTTCCTCTGTCTGTTGTGGCAAAGACCGAATAGATATCAGCTAAGCCGCCGTTGGTGATAAAGCATTTGGCGCCGTTAATCACGTATTCATCGCCCTCGCGCCGGGCGGTGGTGGACATGGAAGAGACATCGGAGCCGGCGTTGGGTTCGGTCAGGGCAAAGGCTGCCATGTTTCCTTGCTCCACCAGCGGACGCAGAAAACGGTCTCTCTGCTCAAAAGTGCCCGCGATGAGAATTGGATAACTGCCCAGGGAGTTGCCTCCCACAGAGGTGGCAATCCCGCCACAGCCCCAGGCGATTTCTTCGGTCACCAGGCAGCTCGTTACCGCATCTAGGTCCATGCCGCCGTGTTCCTCGGGTACGGCCAGGGCCCAGAGCCCTACTTCAACCAATTTAGGGGCCAGTTCTTCGCGGGGAAACTTTTCCGCTTCGTCCCAGTCCGCCGCATAGGGGCGGATTTCCTTTTCCGCAAAGGAATGGGCCAGGCGGCGTATGGCTTCCTGGTCTTCATTTAGACGAAAATCCATCCTAACACCTCCTCAGGTAATACGGCTTGCGATGGCATTTTCCCATCGGCCCTAAAGCTTATTTATACTTGTAGAAACCCTGTCCGCTCTTGCGGCCCAGTTTCCCCGCCCGAATCATTTGTTTAACCACTTGTGGCGCCGCGTACTGGTTGTCGCGGAACTCATCGGCAAAGTATTCCATCACCAGGTAGCCGATGTCCACTCCGGTGAAGTCCATCAGTTCAAAGGGTCCCATAGGATAGTTGAGACCAAGCTTGACAGCGGTATCGATATCCTCCACGGAAGCGACACCTTCCTGCAGCAGTCTGGCAGCCTCAATCATCTGCGGGATCATGATGCGGTTGACGATAAAGCCGGGTGAATCCTTCTTGACTTCCACGGTGGTTTTCCCGAAGGCGCGGGCCAGCTCTGTGGCGGTCTGAATGGTCTCATCGGAACTCTGCATGCCGCGGATAATTTCCACCAGGCGCATGATCTGGGCCGGGTTGAAGAAGTGCACGCCGCAGACCTTGTCAGGCCGTGTGGTGCAGGCGGCAATCTCGGTGATAGACATGGAGGAAGTATTGGTGGCGAGAATTACCTCAGGGCGGCAGATCTTGTCCAGAGCCTGGAAGACTTCCTTCTTCAGGTCCATCTTTTCCAACACTACTTCAATGATAAAATCGGCAGGAGCCATATCCTCCAGGGCAGTGGTGCCTTTGATCCGCTGCAGGGTTGCTTGACGGGCCTCCTCGGTCAGCTTGCCCTTTTCCACGGACTTGGCCATGAACTTATCCATGTTGCCGAGGGAGCGGTTAACAAAGGCCATGTCGATATCCCGCAGGATAACATCATAGCCGGCCATGGCGGCCACATGGGCGATCCCGGTGCCCATGGCGCCGGCCCCGACCACACCGATAGTGCGAATACTCATTTACATTGCCTCCTTACAACTATTTCTTGAGCTGCTTATGTAAGCGCGGCTCCCTAGCCGCGCAGGGTACACTGAAATTAACCCGTCTTGGATGACTCTCATCTGACTCACGCAATACTGTACTGAGTTATTTCTGACTCAAATAGGCTGCGCATTCACTGTCCGACCTCCGATCCCAGTCTCAACTTCGGACTTCGGACTTCGGACTTCGGACTTCGGACTTCGAACCTCGGACCTCGAACTCAGCCCAGCCCCAGGAGTCTCGCCGCATTCCCTCCCAATATCTTATCCGGGCCGTCGGGCGGCAGGGGCAGAGCAGCTACGGCTTCCATGTTTTTTCTGATGTTGGGCATACCTGGCCAGTCACTGCCAAAAATGACCTTGTCCGTGTTGCGGGCCAGTTCCGGGAAATAGTTCATCAGTTTGGCTGGGGGCAGGCCGGAAATTTCCATGTAAACATTGGGATGAAGTTTGGACAGGAAAAAGGCCTGGTCGTACCAGAAACCCCTGCCCGAATGGGCCATCACCAGGTTCAGGCGCGGAAAGTCCACAGCCACATCGTCCAGGTAGATCGGGTCGCCGTACTTCAGCCGCGAACCCTGAAACACCGATGAGCCCATGTGGATGAGCACCGGAATGCCCAGGTCTTCTGCCGCCCGGTACAGGGGGTAGATCCGGGGGTCGTTGAGGTAATAGTGTTGATATGTGGGGTAGAGTTTTAAGCCCCGGAACCCCTCATCTTCCACTTTTTTGTGCAGTTCATCCCCAAGATGGGTATTCAGGTATGGATTGATATCACAAAAGGGGATCAGGCGCGAACGCCCCTGGCAGAAATCCCTAACACGCTCGTTGGTGCACGTACCGGTACTGATAGGGCTTATTTCGGCCAGCACACAGGCATAGTCCACCCCTTCACCGGCCAAAAACTCCTCAAAGACGCCCGGGTCGTCATAACGCTTGATGTACTCCTCATAACCGTTCGGATGGGCTTCCCTCATCCATTCCGTCACCCAGGGCTGGTGAAAATTGTACACGCCTAAATGAACGTGAAAGTCGATCTTCAATTGCCTGTGCCCCCTCTGCCTTGACACTCTTTCATTTCACTGGATGAAACGGCGTTTTATTGCCTAGCATGCATTTATCATACCAAATAATTGGCGAAAATTATTTGAAAATTCGTCCAACAGTTGAATCCGCCCGCCCGAGGGTCGAAATCCCTATCCTAACGGAAATTCTCTGTTGCGCTATTTATCAGTGAAACTGGGTTTGCGTTTTTCCATGAAGGCTGCCATGCCTTCTTTGCGGTCGTCACTGGCAAAGGAGAGCAGGAAATTCTGGATTTCCAGCTTCAAGGCCGAGGTGATGTCCAGGTTTAAGCCTGTGTTGATGGAGGCCTTGGCCATTTTCATAGCTACCGCCGGCTTGGAGGCCAGCTTGCCCGCCAGCTTGCGCGCTTCGTCCAGCAAGTTCTCCGGCGGAACCACTTTATTTACCAGGCCCAGGTTACCGGCGCTCTCGGCATCAATGATGTCCCCCAGGAATATCAGCTCCTTGGCCTTGGCCGCTCCGATTAGCCGGGACAGGCGCTGCGTGCCGCCCGCACCCGGGATAATACCCAGGTTAATCTCAGGCTGCCCGAACTTGGCGGTGCTCGAAGCTATGCGGAAATCACAGGCCAGGGCCAGCTCAGTACCGCCGCCCAGAGCCATGCCGTTCACCGCTGCAATCACCGGCTTGCCCAGGTTCTCAATCTTCTCCAGGGCGATTCTGGAGACTTGGCAGAAGCTGTAGGCTTCCACCGCAGTTAAATTAACCATCTCGGTGATGTCTGCCCCGGCGGCAAAGGCCTTGTCTCCCTTGCCGGTAATAATCACCGCTTTGATTGCCGGATCGGCCTGCAGCTCATCGGCTGCCTGGTCCAGCTCCCGGAAAACCTGACCGTTCAGCGGATTCATTGGCGGCCTGTTCAACGTGATAACAGCCACCCCGTTGTCTTTTTCAACCAGGATTACTTCATAGGCCATGAACTATTCCCCTTTCGCTAGAAGCAGGGCGTCCCGAAGGCGCCCTGCCAAATTATTTCAAACTTTCGTCCAGCACCACAATGGACCTGAAGCCGTCGCCGGAGCGCAGATAGTCGAGGCCTTCATTGATTTGCTCCAGGCTGAAGCGTTTGGAAATCAGGGGCATGAGGGCAAGCTTGCCGGAACGGACCATTTCGATCGCGCGGGGATAATCGACCGAGCGGCAGCCCAGGGAGCCTATGACTTCCATCTCGCGGTACTGCACCCGGGCCACGTTTAAGGCCATGGGATGTTCAGTGTAACCCACTATAACCAGCCTGCCGCCATTTTTGGCGCATTTGAAGGCGGTTTCCTGGGTCTTGGGATTGCCAATGCACTCAAAGGCAATGTCCGCACCGCCATTGGTCATTTTGCGCACAGCCTTGGCCACATCGGGTACTTCGCCTGCGTTGATCACTGCCACTGCTCCCAATTCCAGTGCCTTGTCCAGTTTCTTCTGGTTGATGTCAATGGCGATTACCGAACCGCCTGCAGCGTTGGCCACCTGCACCAGGTTGAGACCGATGCCGCCGCAGCCGAACACCACTACCTGGTCCCCAGGCTGGACCTTGCCCCGGTTTTTCACCGCGTGATAAGGGGTGGTAACCGCATCAGCGATGACACAGCCTTCCTGCAGCGGGATTTCATCTGGCATTTTAAAGCAGTCCTTGGCAGGAGCCTTGACGTATTCGGCAAAGCCGCCGTCCACATCATTGCCTGGCATGACCATGCTGTTGCAGATATTTTCGCGCCCGGCGCGGCAGTTTTCGCACACTCCGCAGCCCATAACAGCCGGCAGGAGCACCCTGTCCCCCACCTTGAAGTTGGAGACGTTGGCGCCGGCTTCCTCCACCACGCCGGAAATTTCGTGGCCCAGGATGAGGGGCGGCTTTTTAAAAGTAGGGACGCCGTGGTCGATGTAATGCAGGTCGGTGTGGCAGAGCCCGCACGCGGCGACTTTTACCAGGATTTCCTCGGCGTTAATCTCCGGTTTGGGAACTTCCTCAACCTTTAGGGGTAGATTTTGGCCATAAAATACTGCTGCTTTCATTCAAATACACCTCCTGTTTTAGTTGGCAAAGATGACTTTACCTGCTACTGGTTCAGCTGCCTCAACCTATAGCGCAGAATTTTACCGGAAGCGGTTTTCGGCAGTTCCTCCAAAAACTCAATCCAGCGCGGGAACTTATAGGGTGCTATCTTGTTTTTCACAAACTTCTTGATTTCCTCGGCCAGTTCCTCTGAAGGTGTGAAGCCCGGATTGAGCACCAGATAGGCCTTTGGTTTTTCCAGGTTGTCGCTGTCCACCGCGCCGATTACCGCACACTCAAATACGGCGGGATGCTCCATCAGGGTATATTCTACCTCAATGGGGGAAACCCAGATGCCACCTGGTTTCAGCATGTCATCGTTTCTGCCTACATACCAGAAATAGCCGTCCGCATCTTTGTAATACTTATCGCCCGTATTGATCCAGCCGCCAAAGAAAGTCTCCTTGTTCTTTTCGTGCTTGTTCCAATAGTAGGCGCAGATGCTGTCCCCGCGTACCATCAGGCTGCCGATTTCGTCCACTTCTGTTTCGTCCCCCTCCGGATCTACGATTTTGGCCTCGTAGCCTGGAACCGGTTTGCCGCTGGCCCCTGGCTTGATGTCCCCGGGCCGGTTGGCGATGAAAATGTGGGCAATTTCAGTGGAGCCGATGCCATCCAAAATGTGCAGGTTAAATTTCTTAAGCCAGGTTTCATACACGATTCTGGGCAGAGCTTCACCGGCTGAGACGCAGTAGCGGATAGAACTCATATCCACATCTGGGATGCTGTCCACCAGTTGGAGCATGCCGGCATAGGCGGTGGGAACACCGAAAAACAGGGTGGGTTTGTGTTTCTTCACTGTCTGGAAGATTCCGGGCGGTTTCGGCTGCTCCGGCCACAGCACTGTAGTGGCGCCTACCCTGAATGGGAAATAGAGGGCATTGCCCAGGCCGTAGGCAAAGAACAGCTTTGCTATCGAAAACGTAATATCATCTTCCGTAATTTTAAGGACATTCTGGCCGTAAAGGTCGGCTGCCACCAGCATGTCGTGCTGCAGGTGCACGGCGCCTTTAGGGAAGCCTGTGGAGCCCGAACTATAGAGCCAGAAGGCTGCATCATCCTTGCTGGTGTCCGCTGCTTCCAGCTCGTCCGACGCGTCAGAGATGAGTTCCGCAAAGGACAGTTGGCCGGGACCCGCCTCACCTACAACTACCACATGTTTAAGGTAGCGCAGTTCAGAGCGGATCTCCTCGATAGCCGGCAGCAACCCCTCGCTGACCACGATGATTTTGGCCCGGCTGTCATTGAGCAGATAGACATAATCTTTGGGTTTCAGAATGGTATTGGTGGGAATGGGTACAGCCCCCATCTTGATGGCGCCAAAAAAGCAGTAGGCAAACTCCGGACAGTCATATAGCAGGAGCATGACCCGGTTCTCTATCTCCAGGCCCAGCTGTTTGAAAACATTTCCCATCCTGTTGACATTGCGGGCGACTTCTGCATAAGTTATGGCCTGGTCCTGGTAGTAGATTGCTACCTTTTGGCCCCTGCCTTCCTGCAGGTTCTTATCAACCAATTCCACTGCCACATTGAGTTTGTCTGGATACTGCAAATTAATGTCACTCAAGGCTACTCCTGGTTTCTAAAACCTATTATAATCTCATAAAACATGGAAAAGTAGGTTTTTCTCTCGCCGACTAAACGAGAGGCAACATCACAGGATTCAGTTGCTCAGCCACGGGCTTTCGCCCATGTTCCGGGTGCCCAGCACTGGGCGCCGGTCGAGACCGTTCTACCCGAAAGGGGGTGTTACCCACCGCCTAGGGTTACCAATTGACAACAGCCTTTCACTACATGTACTGTCGCCAAACTTAATCCTAGTTTCTCGAACTAAGCAAGCTGTTTTCTTTGGTGCTGCCAGAAACTCAGGTTGTTCACATCCTTTCGTTTTAATATGGATTTCTTGATCATACTCCACTGCTGCCAATTGTTAAGCGTATCGAACTCATTCAGTCTCTTGCCGGAAATTAATCTTAATAGGTGTTTCGGGACCTTCTCCAGTACAAACCCAAGACCCCTTCGCCCGATGACATAGCCTGCTGCCTCGTGATTAGAGATGCCGTATTGCTGCTGGTATTTCAAAATGCCAATTACAGAGGTGTAAGGCGATTTGACTTTGATTAAGGGAACACCTTCCCTGGTACAGGTTCTTTCCACCGCAGCTAGAAATCTCGACCAGACAAAGCCATGGCTCAGGCGGTTAAACTTGGTTGTAACACTTTTGTCGTCCCTTAAAGCAAGGTTTTCCACCATCAACGCCCGGTTGTCGTCTTGGCTAGGTCTAC
>JAJYNB010000333.1 GCA_021786555.1 Bacillota bacterium
CTTCAGCCTGGCCTCTTTCCTCCGCCGCCAGGCCGCTGTAAGCCCCCGGGGTATCAATAAAGGTAATCACAGGCCGGCTGAATTTTTCGGCCTGCTTCATCAGGCGCATGGCTTTGCGGTACCCTTCCGGATGGGCATAAGCAAAATTGCGCTGAATCTTTTCTTTGGTATCTTTTCCCTTGACATTGCCTATGACGGTCACCGGCATCCCTTTGAACAGGGCCAGTCCGCCGGCAATAGCCCTGTCGTCGGCATAAGCGCGGTCTCCGTGCAGCTCAAGAAAGTCTTCAAACAGCAGCTGGACATAATTATAAAAATTAGGCCGGTCAGGGTGACGGGCGATCTGGGTTCTCTGCCATGGAGTTAGGCTGCCAAAGATTGCCTGTTTCAGGCTTTCAGCCTTTTTTTCCAGGGTAGTGATTTCGTCAGTCAAATCGAGCTCTTTTTCCTCCGAAAAAGCCCTGAGCTCGCTTATTTTGCTTTCCAATTCCACCAGGGGTTTTTCAAACTCTAATGGCTGGGCCATGCATGGTCCCCCCTCTGGTGCAGCTTCAACAGCCTGGTTAAAATACTTTTCAACTGCCCTCTTTCCACTACAAGGTCAATAAGTCCGTGTTCACAGTTAAATTCCGCCGTCTGGGCTCCGGGAGGCAGCTCCTGGCGGATAGTTTCCTTGATCACCCTTGGGCCGGCAAAACCAATCAATGCGCCGGGTTCGGATATGATTATGTCACCCAGGGATGCAAAACTGGCGGTTACGCCGCCAAAGGTTGGGTCGGTGAATACAGATATATACAACAGGCCTGCCTGATTGAACTTGGCTAAAGCTCCGCTGGCTTTGGCCATCTGCATTAAAGACAAAATACCCTCCTGCATCCTTGCTCCGCCGGAGGTAGAAAAAATAATGAGCGGCAGCTTTTTCTCCGTTGCCCGCTCCATAAGCCGGCAAATTTTTTCCCCGATAACTGATCCCATGCTGCCCATAATAAAGTTGGAATCCAATACTCCGATTGCAACACTAAAGCCGTTAATTCTGCCTTCCCCCGTAACCACGCCTTCCTGCAGGCCGGTTTCCTCCCTGGCCCGGGCCAGTTTCTCCTCATATTCAGGAAATTCCAGCGGATTGCAGGAGGTCAGGCCGGCATCATATTCAAAAAAACCATCCTCATCCAGCGTAATTTCGAGCCTTTCTCCGGCAGATAAACGAAAATGGGTACCGCACTTATGGCAAACCTTAAGGTTTTTTTCCAACTCTTTGTTAAAAAGGATCTCTCCGCACCCGCTGCATTTGACCCACAGTCCGTCCGGCATCTCCTTTTTTGGCACTGCCGGACTGACGGTAACATATTTGGGCTTGCGGAACAAGTCCTTGAGCATAAGCTATCCTCTCTTCCCTGTTAGGTTCTCCTGGCGTTAAAGATGATTTCGTGAGCCTCCTCGGCCTCGGATTCCGGCACCAAAATCTCTACAGAACCGGCATCCCCTTGATTGGAGGTGCCGATAGGTCTTAACTGAACCAACAGACCTTCCAGCTGCAGCACGTTTTTGTAGTTTTCGGCGGTAGTCTTGTTAGGCGCAATATAAACTACGGTCCACACTGTGGCAACCCCCCTTGTCCTACTCTATGAAAAATCCGGCCTTACTATGCCGCTCGTTTACTCAAAAGTGCTTACCTGGCCGTGCCTGGTAATAATCTGGGCCTTGCCGCGAATCTTAATGGCAGAGGTATGTTCTGTGAACTGGGCAATCATCACCTCACCCTTGTCCAGTTTTTCCGAGTGGTGAAATTTCGTGTCTTTGCCCCTGGTCAGCCCAATAATCGTGACCCCGTTTTCCAAGGCCTTGATTACCACATATTCACTGCTGGAGTTCTCCAAAGTCATCACCCCGTACCATATTGTCTGATTGAGTAGTAATAAATTAGCAGTTTAATGATATCATACGGCTGTCCATTCTGCAATAAAACCGGGGGCGGCACCCCAACCCCCGATCAAGCGCTTATTGCAGGCTGTATTTCTTCTTTAAAGCCTTTTCCGCTTCCGGTGGAACCAGGCCAGTGACCGAGCCCCCCAGACTCACCACCCATTTGATAGCGCTGGAACTGATAAAGGAGTATTCACTCTGGGTCATGAGAAATACGGTTTCAATCCCGGCATCGAGTTTCTTGTTCATCAGTGCCAGCTGGAATTCGAATTCGAAATCCGACATGGCCCTGAGCCCCCGGATAACGGCCACTGCGCCCACTCGCCTTGCATATTCAATCGTAAGACCCTCGAAAGTGTCAACCCGGACTTTCCCAATCCCCGCGGTCACCTGGCGGACGAGTTCCACCCTTTCCTCTACACTAAACAAGGGAGTCTTGGTACTTTCTTTGGCCACCGCGATGATTACCTGATCAAAAAGTCCCACAGCCCGGGTAAGAATATCGAGGTGCCCCGAGGTAACAGGGTCAAAACTACCTGGGTAGATTGCGATTGACATTAGCATCACCCCGTTTTGGGTATTTTTTGTCCTAAGCTTGGATTTTCAGGCTGTCGGGGCCCCAGGTGTCAATTATCTCCTGTTCCAGTTCCCGGCAAATTTCAACCCACAGATCCTCTTTGGCTCTGATTACTTTTTTGTCCGGCTCAAAGTATAAGTATACCGGAACCTTGCCCGGAAACCTCTTCAACACTTGTTTGACCCGGTCTGCCCCGGACAGGTCGCGGCTGTAGAAGGGCAATTTGATAAACAGCTTCTCTTCACCTGCCCGAGGCGTCGGTTTTTTTGTCCCGCTTGAGGCCCTGTCCGCCAAAACCTCGGCCAGAGGCCTAATCCTTTCCGCAAAAACCCTGTATTCTTCCTCGTTGCGCGCCAGGCGGCCTTCCACTACTATCAGGCTGTCGTCCGCAACCCGGGAGCCAAATTGCAGAAAGCTGCGCGGAAAAACCAATACTTCCACCGCGGAATTGATGTCCTCCAGCTTAAAATAGGCCATGGCTTCGCCCTTTTTGGTTAAGGTTTTGCGGCTGGCGGCAATCACACCGGCCAGAACAACTTTGCACTCATCC
>JAJYNB010000192.1 GCA_021786555.1 Bacillota bacterium
TTTTGTTGGCTGTACCCCGGCTTAGACTTCCATGATAATCGGGAGTATCATGGGCCTCCGCCGGGTTTTTTCGTAGAAGAGTTTGCCGAGTACGTCGCGGACCTGAGCTTTGATCAAAGCCCACTCATTAATTTTGTTCTCGCCGCAGCGGGCCAGTGCCTGGCGCACTCTTTCCTTGGCCTCGTCCAACAGGGATTCGGATTCACGCACGTAGACAAAACCTCTGGTCACAATGTCCGGGCCGGCAATTACCCCGCCCGTATCCTTGCTGATGGTCATCACCACAATCAGAATACCGTCCTGGGATAGTTGTTTGCGGTCTCGCAGCACAATGTTGCCGATATCCCCAACACCCAAGCCGTCTACCAGGACCCTGCCTGCAGTAACCCTGCCGGCCATGTACCCTTCCTGCTTGCCGAACTCCATCACACTGCCGTTTTCGGCCACAAACACGTTTTCCCGGAGAACACCCAATTGTTCCGCCAGTTGGCCGTGTTTGATCAGCATGCGGTATTCGCCGTGCACCGGGAGAAAATATTTCGGCCGAACCAGATTAAGCATCAGTTTTAATTCTTCCTGACTGGCGTGGCCGGAAACGTGAATGCCTGACACCTTTTCGTAGATTACGTTGGCGCCCTGTCTAAACAAATGGTCAATGGTGCGGGACACCAGTTTTTCATTGCCAGGTATCGGTGTAGCTGAAATGATCACCGTGTCCCCAGGCTGAATCTCCACCCGCCTATGGTCGGACATGGCCATACGGGTCAAGGCTGACATAGGCTCGCCCTGGCTGCCGGTAGTCAGGATAACCAGCTGGTTGTCGGGCAAATCGGCAATGTCGTCGATTTCAATCAGCGTGTCCTCCGGGATGTTCAAATAACCCAAATCAGCCGCGATACCCACCACATTCACCATGCTCCGGCCTACCACGGCCACTTTGCGCCCCTGTTTGTAAGCCGCATTGATGGCTTGTTGCAGGCGATGGACGTTTGAAGCAAAGGTAGCAACAATAATTCGTCCGCTGGCGTCATGAAAAGCGTCTTCAAAGGTCTGCCCTACATTGCGTTCCGACATGGTGAACCCGGGTCGTTCCACATTAGTGCTGTCCGACATAAGAACGAGAACGCCCTGATCCCCCAACTCAGCAAATTTGTGGAAATCGATGATGTGTCCGTCCACGGGAGTCTGGTCCAGCTTGAAATCACCTGTATGCACTATTACGCCTAAGGGAGTATGGATAGCCAGAGCCACGCTATCGGGTATGCTGTGGCTTACCCTCATAAACTCGACCTTAAAGGGACCTAACTTAATCACATCCCGCGGTTTCACAACCTGAGTGTGAACATTGCTGACATTGTTTTCTTTCAGCTTGCCCTCAATTAGGCCCAATGTCAGGCGGGTAGCATAAATGGGCACATTAAGTTCTTTCAGAACATAGGGCAGTGCGCCAATATGGTCTTCGTGACCATGTGTGAGGATAATGCCCTGTACCAAATCGCGGTTCTCCAATAGATAACTTATGTCGGGAATGACCATGTCAATTCCCAGCATCTCATCCTCAGGAAACATCAGACCACAGTCAATGACCACGATGGCATTGTCGTAGCGGACCGCAGTCATGTTCTTCCCGATTTCACCCAGACCGCCAAGGGGGATGATCTGCAGTTTTTTCTCTTTTACCAAATCTTAAAATTCACCTCCATGGTTCTAGAATATGTCCGTAACTACTCCGTAAAAGGCAATAACGAAATTAGGGTTTGCCTTCAAACCCCAAACACCAAGCAAAGGTCCCGATCCCCTTCGCCTTTGTTTTTTCTATGGAGTTAGCCGTACACACTCACCTGATACACATTATACCGTAACAGACCGTATATGTGCAAGAATACAAAAAAATAGTAACTGCCGCCCACTTCTTGCAGTTACTATGATTGCCTAACCCAGAAAATTTTAAACGTTCATTGTTTTAAATCTTGCCGGCCGCAGTCAAGAGCGTGCGGATTTCCTGTCTTTGCTCTCCGTTGGCTTCCACCAAGGGTAGGCGCACCGGCCCCACCCTAATTCCCAGCATGTCCATGGCGGCCTTAACAGGGACGGGGTTTGAAGTAATAAACATGCCCTTAAATAAGGGATACAAATCACGGTGTATGCGGGCCGCTTCACGCCAGTTACCCGCCAGAAATTCCCTCACCATATCCTGTATCTCCCGGCCCGCCACATGGGCCACCACGCTGACAATCCCTTCACAGCCCAGAGACATCAGTGGCAGGGTCATAGAGTCATCACCTGAATACACCATAAAGTCCCCAGGCAAAAGCCGCATCAGCTCTGTTACCTGGTCCGTAGAACCGGAAGCTTCTTTTAGGGCCACTATATTCCCGATTTGCGCCAGACGGGCAACAGTTGCTGGTTGCATGTTGGACGAAGTCCGCCCGGGGACATTGTAGAGCATAATAGGCAGAGAGGTGGCCTTGGCAACCGCAGCAAAATGTTGATAAAGTCCTTCCTGGCAAGGCTTGTTATAATAAGGCACCACCAACATTGCTCCGTCTACGCCCGCTTGTTCCGCCGCCTTCGTCAGCTTTACACTCCCGGCGGTGTCGTTGGAACCGGTTCCGGCGATTACTGCAGCCCGGTTACCTACCGCCTCTTTCACTGAGGCATACATGTTTACTTTTTCCTCAAAACTTAAAGTCGGCGATTCACCTGTGGTACCGACCACCACCAGACCGTCAGAACCGTTCTCTACCAGGTAGCGGGCCAAAACCTTAGCCTGTTCATAGTCTACTTCGTGTGAATCATTAAAAGGCGTAACCATGGCAGTAAGCACCCGTCCAAATTTCATTTCCAGCACCCCAATCTACTAAATTACCGTCCCAGTCCGAAAGACTCGTGCAGAATTATTCGGTTCAGCTTGAGCCACGCAAAAAAGCGGTTGCGAGCATATTCCCGCAAACCGCTTAAAAAAGGCAACTAGGCGCAGCCTCTTAAACTACTGTGCAAGATAGCGCTCCACCCAGGCAAAAATCGGGTGACAGTCTTACACCTCT
>JAJYNB010000168.1 GCA_021786555.1 Bacillota bacterium
CCGTCAAAAACTGGTTCAGGCCATAATCAAAGACATGAACCTGCTCAACCACCGCATCGTGCTGGAACGGACAGCGGAAGCCCAGCGTTAAGCGTTTGCATTTGCTAAGAAAACAGATTTTCATCGTAGTTGATTTATGCCCGGCAGGGTATGAGTGTTTTTGGGGGGGTTACTATGAACGGCAGAGGTGGTAAAATAACTGCCAAGGGGCGGCCCAAGTGGCTGCGCTACGGGGCTGCGGTGGCAGGCATACACTTGGTGGGACTGGCATTGCTGTTCCTGAAAGTCAGGGAATATCCGCAGCTGCTGGGGTTTGGTTTTCTGGCCTATACTTTGGGTTTACGCCATGCCTTTGATGCGGACCACATTGCGGCGATTGACAATACTGTGCGCAAGATGGTACAGCAAAAAGAAGACCCCACGGGGTTGGGCTTCTTCTTTTCCCTGGGCCATTCATCGGTAGTCTTTATTTTGGCGATAATTACGGCTCTTTCCATGCACTGGGCCCAGCTGCATGTGCCGCAGTTGAAAGAGGTGGGAGGGCTGATCGGGACCGCGGTTTCGGGCAGCTTCCTTTTGGCCATCGGGCTGTTTAACCTCTACATCTGGTTCGACATTTACCGCTTTTTTAAGCAGATGCGGCAGGGTAAGTACGATGAAGGCAATCTGGAAGAACTTCTTCTCTCCCGGGGGTTCCTGTCTCGCTTTTTCGGACCGCTTTACCGCATGATTAATAAAAGCTGGCATGTGTACCCGCTCGGCTTTTTGTTCGGTTTGGGCTTTGACACTGCGTCAGAAGTGGCGCTTCTGGCCATTTCCGCTAATGCGGCTACTCAGGCTCTGCCCTTTGGCGTAATCCTGTCCCTGCCAATCCTGTTTGCGGCCGGTATGAGCCTGATGGATACGGCAGACGGAGTTTTCATGACTACCGCTTACGACTGGGCCTTTTCCACTCCGCTGCGGAAAATCTATTACAACCTGTCTGTGACCGGCCTATCTGTGGTTGCCGCTCTGCTGATTGGTACAGTTGAGTTGGTGCAAATTTTTAGTTCCAAACTGGGCTTAAACGGTGGAATCTGGGACTGGGTGCAAAACCTGAACTTCGGCGATTTTGGTTTTCTTCTGGTAGGGTTGTTTATCGTGGTATGGGGTTTCTCCTATGTCTTCTGGAAGGTATTGCGGCTGGAAAACGCCTGAGGCCACTAACGGCCTGGTCTTTAGAAGCCGCTGTCGGGTAAATGTGGCAGAATGTCTTTGACCGATAAAAGGGTTACAACTCCGGGACGAGTTGTAACCCTTTTGGTCTTTCTTACAGAGGTTAAGTCCTGCAAGTTAGTCTAAGTCGCAAACAGGATGAAGCGCAAACCACCATGGTCTGGGACATGTGCAGACTGAGAACGGTCTGCAGCAAGCCCTGGGACGCTCCGCTGTAGGCCAGCACCTGGCTGAACCCGGTTGACCCGGCTACAATCAACAGGAGCATGGCAGAGATATTGATGGTGTTATAGGCCGACTTCCTGATCACTGTCAGATTCAGCTTCCTATATACAGCCACCAGTATGATAGAACATAATGCTCCCAAGGCTGCGGCTTCCGTCGGGGTAGCCACTCCGAACATAATCACCAGGATCTGAGTTAGTGCACTACCCGCCGTGCGCCAAGATAACGGGAACTCCAGTAGGAAACCGTAAGATTATCATAAGCGACGCCGTAAGCATTGGAATTGATCATGATATTGTTGCCCACATAGATTCCCACATGGGTGGCCCCGCGGGCATACGTTGTGAAAAACACCAGGTCCCCGGGCTGCAGGTTGTCCTTTGAAACCGGAATGCCGTCCGTGAACTGGTCTTGAGAAACCCGGTCCAGCCTGACGCCGAAGTGGGCAAATACATACTGCACATAGCCGGAGCAGTCGAAGCCCGGGACAGGTCTGGTACCGCCCCAAACGTAGGGAGTTCCCAGGAAAGTCCTGGCATAGTTGAGGATAGAGCTTACCCCTGCGCTGACTGTAACCGGCGCCCTTACACCGCTGCCGGACCTGGTTGGCTGCTCGCCGCCAGCCTTGGCCGCTGCAGCGGCAATTATTTCCTGCTCCTGGATGAGCTGCTGAATGGTACTGATGTGGGACTGGGCATCCAGGGCTGCGGCTACGGTTGCTTTCTGCTGGGAGTTTAGCTGGGAAAGCAGGCTCTGCTGCGTGTCCGTGGCGGTCTGCAGACTCTGTTGGGTCTGTTCTTTTTCCTGCAGGGCAGCTTGCAGGTCAGCGTTCTTTTGCTTGATCAAAGCCTGTTGGCCGGTAAGCTCTTGGTTCAGGCTCTTCAGATCCTGCAACAATTGGCCGTACTTGTGTATAATCAAATTTGTCTCGTAAACCCGGTCCAGGAAATCTGACCAACTGGTAGCATTAAGCAGCACCGACAGGTATGTAGAGGCGCCTTGTTCATAATTGGCCCGCACAAAGTCCTGCAGTTCGCTGGCGCGCTGCTGCCGCTGCGCCTCCATCTGCTGCTGCCTGGCAGCCAACTGCAGCAGACTGTCCTGCTGGTCTTGAATCTCCTGCTTATACCTGGCTATGCTGTCATTCAAAGCTGAAACCGATTGCTTGAGCCCCAGCAATTGGGAGGTGGTGGTTGCAATCTGCTGCTTATGCTGGCTTATCTGGCTGTTTAATTGCCCGTATTGCTGCTGGTACTGGTGCAATTGCTGGTGCAGGCTGTCGGCACGGGTGGTAACAGGTAAGATTGTAAAGGCGAACGTGCAGATAACCGCCACCGCCTTTTTCCAGTTCGGCATTTTCTCCTCCCTTTTTCGTGTATTTGCCAACCTTGATGGCCAATACACTATGGTTCGCGATTAAATGACAAAGTCCTTCAACAATTTTTGCTTGCTTGACTTTCTAGCATAAATTATCTATAATAAACTCTACCCCTTGCGGGTGCAACTCGCTGGCAGAGTGTCAGCTTGCCAAGGTATGCGAGTTCGAATCCGGCACCCGCTCCAGATAATGTTTTTGGGCAAAGGAGCCTCGGGACAAGTCCCGGG
>JAJYNB010000292.1 GCA_021786555.1 Bacillota bacterium
CTGGTCCTCATCATCTTGTTCACAGGCAAAAGTCCGGGTTGGTTTGGCTTTCCGGCCCTGGCCCTGGTCATGCCCAGCTTTACCGCCTTGGGCTTGAGCATGGGAGCCTTCTCCGGCCGCTATAACAGCACAAACCCCAAGAAAATGCTCAGCGCCGGCGGCGCCCTGTTGCTGCAGTTGTTCAGCCTCCTGCTCCTGGGTGTTTACGCCGCCCTCACAGCTTTGATCAGTTATTTGGCCGGCCTCGGAGGAGGTTTGATAGCTTATGTTGGAGGCTTATTCATCCTTCTGCTTGTGAGCCTTGTCATCACCCAATTGAGCTTAACCCTGGCCGCCGATCATCTGTCCGGCAAAGAGTGGACTTTGGAATTTACCGGCTCAGAATAGGTGTTCTGTACAGTAAGGAGCGCAGCGTGGAATGAACGCTGCGCTCCTTTGCAAGTCACCTCGGCCTAGATTTCATGGCCTCTGCTGGCATCGAAAAAGCGGAGGGAATTTCGTTTCCTCTCCTCATTCATGTTTTAGTTGTTATTCTTAAAGACTATCCTTTATTTTTTAAAATTAAACCTTTATTTTATCAATATTATCCTTGATATTGTCTTATGATAGTGCTATACTCTATACCAGGTGGTGATTATGTTGACAAACACACAGAAAATTAAGATGGCGCTTGCTTTCATTAACAAAAGCGAAGCATGGTTAGCAAAAGAAATCGGCTCAACGCCACAAGCCTTTAACCAGAGGATGAAAACAGACAAATTCTCAACAGTGGAGCTTGAGGGGATAGCCAAAACGCTGGGAGCTGTTTATTCTTCCTCTTTTGAGTTTCCTGACGGGACAAAAATATAATAAGGGGGATGATAAAATGACGATATATGAGAAAATTGACCGCTGCCACGAGGCGATCAGCGAGGTTCGCCCCTTCGAGGGGCATATGCTGAAGCAGCTGAAGGACTACTACCGCATCGGGCTCACATGGTCAAGTAACGCCATCGAGGGAAACACCCTCACCATGAGCGAGACAAAGGTGGTGCTTGAAGACGGTCTAACCATCGGCGGCCGGCCGCTCCGGGACTTCTATGAGACAGTGGGACACGGCGAAGCCTACGACTTCATGTTCACCCTGATTGGTGAACGGCGCATCACTGCGGGAGACATCAAAGCCATGCATCGCCTGTTCTACAAAAGCATTGATGAGGCGAACGCCGGCACATGGAGAAAGGAGAGCGTTATCGTCTCCGGCTCCGAGTATGTGTTCCCCAGGCCACAGGAGATTGAGGAGCAAATGCGGAAGCTGGAGGAATGGGTGAATGCCGAGCGGAACAATTACCATCCCGTAACCTTTGCGGCGCTGCTGCACCTGAAGTTTGTGTCAATCCACCCATTCATCGACGGTAACGGCAGAACGAGCCGTCTTGTCATGAATTTAGCGCTGATACAAGACGGCTATCAGTTGGCAATCATTCCCCCGGTGCGCCGGCCGGAATACAACGACACCATCCTGCAGTATCAGAACAAGGGTAAGCCGGAGCCGTTCTGTGATTTCATCGCCGAGCGGGTGTACGAAACGCAGAAGGAGATCATGCGGCTGCTGCACATTCCATTCCCCGAGCTGTCATAGAATGAGAGCGGGCATCCCCACACAGGGACCCCGCTCTTTCTGCATCAATATGTTTCTCTAATAGGCAGGAGTTTTTTATAAGAAATGCGCGCTTCGTTTTTCCTCAGCGCGCATTTCAGTGCCCGTGATCGATATACTCGGCTAAAGTTGCCGAGTATATACTTTATACCATTCGTTCCTTTTTTTCTTCCGCCAGCCATTTGTCGGCCGCGTAGTTTAAAGGCAAGGTGCGGATGTCTTCCCACATGATATCTTCCACCACCAACCGGCGCAGGTCAAATTCCTTAAAGTGCCCGCCGCAGTCGCGGCAGACCGCCACCGCCACCCCAGGGTACTCAGGGGTCTCCAGATAGGTCTGATGCCGGGGATCTTCACTGCCGCAGAGCACACAACCCGTTGCCCTGACCGGACGCTCATGGCCGCATATGCCGCAGTGCAGGTAACGTCTGCCTACAGGGGGAACGAGCAGAGCCATGCCCCCTTCCTCGCCGCATACCGGACAGGTGCCGGCACTCTGGTCCTCCTGGCCAAAGTCCGGTGCAAGGCTGTCTCTCGCCACCTGAACAATCCCGCTGAGAGCCAGGTACAGCCGGCTGAGCAGCGTTGTTTCGGGGATTGACCCGCCCTGCCTGAACTCCCGCCATAACTGCCGCAGGGTCTCCGGGCTTACCTCAATCCCGTCCCCTGCCAGGTTCAACCTCTGCCAAAGCTCCAGTACGGCCTCTTCAGGCAAATCGGGCAGGGAATAGTAAGGCGGAGCTGCTGCCTGAAGTATGGTGCCAATCCAAACAGGACCCCTCTCCTCCTGCCAGCTGCTCACTTCCTGTTTTAGCCGCAGGTAAGTTTCCTTGGCCGCAGCCAGCCTTACAGCATCAGGAGCCAATTTCTGTTCTTTACTGTTCAAGCCGGTTCCCCCTCACTTTGTCAGCCACCAATCTCATTTTGCGGTTTCGTTTTCTGCTGCATGCTCGTACCACGCAGCATGATGCGCCTTGGCAAAATCCTCCGGCACATAGCCGGTCAGCATACCGGAAATGGACGCCCTGGAGTCCGGGTGGATCAGGGACAGGTAGACATGGCCGATAACGGCGGTGGTCATGACAAACATGGCCAGGTCGTGCAGCGGATAAGCCCAGTCCACCAACCCTGCCGGAAAATTGGGCGCGAACCACATCACCAGGCCGCTCAAAGTGATAACTGCCGAGCCGAAAATGGTCAGCAGGGAATTGATCTTTTCCCCGCCGTTGTATTTTTCCTGGGGCGGGTAAACGGCATGACCGCCAAAAAATTCCGCCGCAAAGGCTTTGATGTGCTTTTTGTCCGCGTCGCTGAAGCGGAAGGCCGACCTAAGCCATTCCCAGTGCCAGCGCGAGTCACCGGCAAAAAACATGGCCCCGGTGCCCAGCACAAAAATAACCGCTACCACCCGGTGGATTAACCGGGCAGCCTGAAGTCCGCCCACCAGGCTCATCAGGGGGTGAAACCCGGCAGCGAAAACGCCCAGACCCGTAAAGAGCAGGATGAAAAACGAGACCACGTGAAGCCAGTGACTGAAACGCTCTCCCCTGTTAAACCTGAGGACCTTTCCCTCTGCCACCTGCCCCTCAACGTTAAGCCTTTCTACTGCCATTATTCTTTTCCCCCTTTCCCGCTCTCAGGCGGACCGTAATTCCCGCGCAGGGCGTTGCCCAGAATTCCAAACACCACTGCGGCGGCGGCTCCGCCCATGGCCACAGTTCCCACCGGGCGGATTATGTCTTTCCACAAGGTCAAAGCCAGCGGCGCCACCGGATGGGACGGCAGTCCGTAAGCCTCGGGACTGTCCAGCAGGATGTAGCTGTGTGTCATGCCCCCCATTTCCTTCTCGCCGTAGAGGACTGCTTTGGGGTATTTCCCTTTTACCTCCGCCAGGCGTTTTTTGGCCTTGACCATCAAGTTATCCCGTTCGCCGAACTCCAGGGCTCCTGTCTGACAGGTTTGTACGCACATGGGCTTAAGGTTATTCTCTACCCGGTCGATGCAGCCTGTGCATTTGAAAGCTTTTTTCTGTTGGTCATCCACCTTCGGCACTCCGAAGGGGCAGTTTTCGGCGCAGTAGCCGCAGCCGATGCACAGGTCTTTATCGATGACCACATAACCCGACTCGGTTTTGGAGATTGCCTTGGAGGTGCAAGCTTTGAGACAGGCCGGGTCAGCGCAGTGGAAGCACTGGGCCTTGCGCATCAGCCAGTGCATCTGGCTGATGCTGTAGTTTTCATCAAAGGTGACAAAACTCCAGGTATCCGGGGTAAAGGTCCGCATGCTCTGATAGCTTTTTACCAACTGGGTCTTCTCGGCAGGAAGTTGATTCCACTCTTTGCAGGCAACTGTGCACGCCTTACAGCCTGTGCACTTGGAGGTATCTGCCAGCACCATTTTCCGTGTCATCCTATACCCTCCTTATGTTGACCAGGCAGGCCTTGTATTCAGGTGTTCCTGCTCCGGGGTCAAGCACCCCGATGGTCAATTCGTTGGCGCCGGGTCCGGGGCTCAGAGAAGCAAATCCCCAGCCCCAGGGTATACCGATGGTCTCAGTATCCTTGCCGTTGACCTTATAGGTTTGCAGCCGGTCTGTGACCAGACAGCGGACCCGCAGTTTGCCGCGGGCGGAGGCTACTTCCACCGTGTCTCCGTCCTGGGCCCCGATCTTTTGGGCCAGGTTCTTGCTGATCTCGGCAAAAGGCCCTGGCATCAGTTCGTTCAGCACGGGAATATTGCGGGTAACTCCCCCGGCGCAAAACTGCTCGACCACACCGTAAGTAGTCAGCACGTAAGGGAAGTCCCCGGGCTTGCCCACCTTTTGAATTCCCGGTACAGTGGCGGGGATAACCACCAGGGGGTTGGAGGACACCTCCGAGTGAAGCAAATTACCGGTGGGGCTCTCCACCGGTTCATAGAATTCCGGCAGCGGGCCGTCAACACACAGACCGGCGGGCCTAAGGCCTATGGCCGGCAGATTGTCAACGGGTGGTGCCGCCGGCATGCCGCTGGTGTATTTGGCGGCAAACAGGCGTCCTACACCCTCAGGGTTCATGCGGAAGCTCAGCTTGCCTTCGGGTGTCTCCGGTCCCTTGGTCTTGTCAACCACGTCAGGACCGTCATTCCCGCTCCAAACCCTGGCAGCCGGATCCCACCAAACCAATTTCCGCTCCGGGTCCACAGGCTGGCCGTTAGCATCACAGGAAGCCCGGTTGTACAGAATTCTGATGTTTGCCGGCCAGGCAAAGCTCCAGTCCTTAAACAGCCCCAGGCCCGACGGATCACCGTTTTTCCGCTTGGCTGCCAGGTTGCCGTTCCCGGTCACCCCCGTGTAAATCCAGCAGCCGGTGGAGACTGAGCCTGCAGGCGCCTTGAGGTAGTCGGCCAAAGTTGGCAGCAGTTTGCCCGTAGTTTCGTCATAGCCGCTGATTTCCTGCAGCACCTTCAGGGCGCTTGGCTCCTGGCCATAATCCCACCTGGCCTTGAGCACCGGTTCGTCCTTCGGGTCTGTGCTGCCCTGATAGAGCTGCCTTACTCTTCTGAACAGGGAATCCAGCACCTCCAGGTCAGGTTTGGACTCGCCCAAGGGTTTTAGGGCCGCGTCCTTCCACTGGATCCAGCGGCCGGAATTGGTGAGAGATCCGTCCTTCTCATAGACGAAAGCGGCCGGGAGCAGGATAACCTCGGTCTTGATCTCTGCCGGGTTGACCCCTGGTTCCCGCCAGAACTGGGCCGTCTCGATTTCAAACAGGTCGGAAACCACCAGCATGTCCAGCTTCGCCAGGCCTGACCGCACCATCTGCCGGTTGGGGATAGACACCAGGGAGTTGGAGCCGATGTTTATGAGCAGTTTGAACTGGCCCTTGTTCATCAGGTCGAAAATCCGGACCATGCTGGCGTTGATGCTGAGGTTGTATTTGGGCAGATAGTTGAAGCAGTAATCATTCTCTTTAGTGGCACTTTGCCCGAACCAAGCTTTGAGCAGGGCCACCAGGGGCTTTTCCTGGATAGAGCCGTTGCGGACCAGGTAGTCCCTAAGGGTTTTATCTGTACCGATGGGCGCAGGCAGGTAGCCGGGCAGGCTGTTGAACAGGTTGGCCATGTCGGTGGAACCCTGGACGTTGGGTTCGCCCCGCAGCGCGTTGATCCCGCCGCCCGCCTTGCCCACATTTCCCAAAAGCAGTTGGATGATGGCATAGCTGCGGATGCCCTGCACGGCCGTGGTGTGCTGGGTCATGCCCAGGGCGTAGAGAATGGTTGCTGGCTTGGCCTGGCAGAAAGTATCGGCAATTTCTTTGATCTTGGCTGCCGGAATGCCTGTAATCTTTTCAGCCTTATCAAAAGTATAGCGGCTGAAATGCTCCTGCAACTTGGCAAACACCGTGTCAGGATCTTCCAGGCTGTCCGCCTTAAGCGGCTTGTTGTCCGGCCCCAGCTGGTACCCCCAGCTGTCGATGCTGTATTTCTTGCCCTTGGCGTCGAAGCCGGAAAACAGCCCGGCGTCAAATTTGTAGTCTTTGCTCACTTTGTACAGCGCATTGGTGTAGTTGAGCACATAGTCCTTATCGTAGAGCTTGTTTACGAGGATGTGGCGGATGATGGCCCCCAGGTAGGCAATGTCCGTACCGGGGCGGATCTGGGCAAAAATATCCGCCTGGGAGGCGGTGCGGGTAAACCGGGGGTCCACCACAATGATTTTGGCGCCCTTATCCCTGGCCCGGTTGATCCAGCGCATGGCGATGGGATGGTTTTCCGCACAGTTGCTGCCGGCAATCAAAAAACAGCGGGAGTTCTGCAGGTCCGTCCAGGAATTGGTCATAGCGCCCCGTCCGAATGAAGGTGACAAACTTGCCACCGTAGGAGCGTGTCAGATACGGGCCTGGTGCTCGTTATAGGGCGTGCCGAGAATCTGGGAGAACTTCTTGAGCAGATAGGACTCCTCGTTATCAACTTCGGCTGAACCCAGCATAGCAATCCCCTCGGCCCGGTTAACAGCATAGCTCACCGGCTGGCCCGTTTTGGAGTCCGGCAGCTGTTCGCTCCCCTTCCAGCTGCTGTCCCTGACCTCTTTGATCTTCCTCGCCACTTTGTCCAGAGCATCTTCCCAGGAGATTTCCTCCCACTTGTCTGACCCTGGGGCCCTGCGCCGCGGTTTAGTCACCCGCTCCTGAGCGTAGGCTACATGCCGCAAACTGGCCGCCTTGGGGCACAGAGTCCCCTCATTGGCCGGGTGATCCGGATCCCCTGCCAAGTGGATCAGCCTGTCCCCCTTAATGTACAGGAGCAAGCCGCATCCCCCGGAACAGAAATGGCAGATGCTGGGTAGTTTTTGGCTCCCCTCTGTTTTCAGAGCATAGCCTTTGGCCTGGGCAATTTCAGGGTCCAAACCAAGCCCGGTGGCCAGCGCCGTAAGAGACACGCCCGAGAGTTTAAGGAAATTGCGCCGTGATACCTTCATCTTCTCTCCCCCTTGGTATTTGCTTAGCTGTCTGATAACTTAAATAAAGAATCTTCTGGAAATTTTATTAAATTATACTTTATTTCACTTTTTATGTCTTTTTATGAAAATTAAAAAACTTTTTAGTAAATAAAAAAAGTGACGGCCGTCCACAGCCGTCACTTTCCCCACAGGGTCTTTATATCTCTTCAGGTTGCTGCCGATGCTCCTTGAACATCTTGCCGGCAAAAAAGACTTTGACAGGTCGCCCTACCGTACCATACTTCAATTCAGCTGCCAACAGGCCGCACTGTTCCAGATATTCAAGATAGCGGCGAACAGTTACCCGGGTCAACCTCACCCCCTCCGCCACATGTTCTGCCGAGACAGGGAACCTGACTCCCTGCAGATAGACAATTATCTGGCGCAGAGTAGCCTGATTCAAACCCTTTGGTAATTCCTGCCTGGCAAGATTATCCGCCAGTGCGGCCGGACCGGCCTGAACATCCCCCGCCAAGTCCTCTCCCCCAACGGGTTTCCCGCGCGTACCCTCAGGTCCCGCTCCTCTTTCACTTTTACCTGTAACTCTCTCAAACTGCCCTGCAACAAGTTCCAGCCTTTCTACCATTTGGTTAAAGGCCACTGCCAACTCGCCGATTTCCCTGGGTCCGTTTACCTCAACCTTGCCTGTAAAATGGCCGGTAGCCACATCCCGGGTGCCCAGGGTAATTTCCCGGAGCGGCCGGATGATTACTTTGCGGATAAAATACCAAGTCAGCAGCATGACTAACAGCGTAAGCCCTGCCCCGAGCAGAGCCATTCTAATCAGCGAATTGACGATCATCTCCTGGTCGTAGGCCCGGGAGATCCCGACATAAAACATGCCTATGATGGAACCGGCGGCGTCCCTGAGCGGCTCGTAGGCGGTTTGATAGATATGGCCCACCACGTTGGCCTCGCCCAGATACATCTGCCCGTTTTTCAGTACGGTTTGAGCCACGATATCTGAGACTTTCGTGCCGATTGCCCGTTCCCCGCTGTCCAGCCTTACGGTGGTGGTGACTCTGGTATCGCCAAGGAAAATAGTTACCGTATCCCCGGTCAGACGCGCCAGGTAATCAACCAACGCGGTATTATTTGATATGCGGGCATTTCCCTTGTACATTGCTCCGCCTCTGATATTCCAGTCCCCCGGGTACTTGGCGTCGATCAGTTCACCGGCAGTTGCCAGATCGCTCTGGGCTTTGACAATGGCCGCAGCCACCGCCCGCTCCCGCATGTGCAAACCCAGCACCACGCTGAAACTGGCGGACAGGAGCAGCAGAGATCCGAGCATGAGTACGAGAATCTGATTCTGTAGAGAGCGCAGAACAATCACTCCCCAGTTAACTCTACTGGAGATGTAATTCGTCACTTTGTGACAAATACCTCTTCCGTTCTGCGCTGCGCAAGCAGGGTCGCGCACCCTGTCAGGCTTTTCATAACTTAGTGATGCAGTTCTGGCATTTTCAAGCCTTTCTTGCTACTCCCACTCGATGGTTCCAGGCGGCTTGCTGGTGATGTCATAGACCACCCGGTTGATGCCCCGGACCTCGTTCACAATCCGGTTCGAAATCTTCTCCAGCACCTCATAAGGGAGTCTCGCCCAGTCCGCGGTCATAGCGTCATCACTGGTCACGGCCCGGATGATCACCGGGTAGGCATACGTCCTCTCATCCCCCATCACTCCAACACTCTGAATTGAGGGCAGGACTGCAAAGGACTGCCAAAGCTCCCGATATAAGCCGGCCTTGCGGATCTCGTCCAGGAGAATCGCATCAGCCTCCCGCAGCAGGTCCAGTTTCTCCTCAGTGATATCACCGATAATGCGGATGGCTAAGCCTGGCCCCGGGAAGGGCTGCCGCCAGACGATTTCCTCCGGCAGGCCCAGTTCCAGGCCCACAGCCCGCACCTCGTCCTTGAACAGGAGGCGCAGGGGCTCGATAAGTTCAAACTGCATATCCTCAGGCAGC
Source organism: Bacillota bacterium (assembly GCA_021786555.1). Lineage (GTDB taxonomy): Bacteria > Bacillota > Desulfitobacteriia > Desulfitobacteriales > JAJXUE01 > JAJZPO01. The sequence goes on from JAJYNB010000292.1 coordinate 9,089, forward strand.
CCACCCACATTGTGGTGGGTTTTTATAGTGGCTGCCGTGGCTGTGCCGCTTTCCACTACATCCGGGTAAAGAGTGCCCTGGACCAGGAAGTCCACCTGGCCAAGCTTTCTCGCTTCATCCTCGAACAGACGGATGAACTCGTTGCCAATCAGTTTACGTTTGGTCTCAGGGTCGGAGACACCGCCCACTTTGGCCATAAAGCGTTCACGCGCATCCACAAACACCAGGTTCATGTTGAATTTGCCGGTAAAAGTCTGTTTAACCTGCTCCGCCTCATCCTTCCGCATAAAGCCGTGGTCGACAAACATACAGGTCAATTGGTCACCCAGGGCACGGTGGACCAGAACGGCGGCCACCGAAGAATCTACACCCCCGCTCAAGGCGCAAAGTACCTTCCTCTTCCCGGCCTGACGGCGGACATCTTCGATCTGGGCGTCAATGAAGGAGCCCATGGTCCACTCCCCGGAACAGCAGCAAATATCATAAAGGAAATGCTCCAGCATCCCCTGACCTTCCGGGGTATGCTTCACCTCCGGGTGAAACTGAACGGCATAAAAACCCCGGCTCACATCCGCAATGGCAGCAGAAGGGGTGTGCTGGGTGGAACCCGTAACTTTGAAACCTTCCGGCAGGGCGTCCACCGAGTCTCCATGACTCATCCAGACCTGTATCTCTTGCGGCAAGCCCTGGAACAGGCCTGCACCTTCTCCGACCTGCAGTACGGTTTTGCCGTACTCCCTCACCCCTGCCCGGGAAACCTTGCCGCCAAGCTGGCGGACCATCAACTGCTGGCCATAACATATTCCAAGGATGGGAATGCCTAACTCGTAAATTCCAGGGTCGCAATAAGGCGCGTTTTCGGCATAAACGCTTAAGGGTCCGCCGGAAAAAATTATCCCTTTCGGGTTCATCTGCTTAAGCTTTTCTAAGGGAATATTATAAGGCACCATTTCAGAATAGACTTTGGCCTCCCTGACCCGCCTGGCAATCAGCTGGTTGTACTGGCCGCCAAAATCCAGGACTACTACAAGTTCATGTTCCATGCCGCACGTCCTTTCTCTATATCAAACAAATTTTTTCCTTTTTCAACAATTATATTAAAAGAGCCGGAAGAAGTCCAACCTTCTACCGGCCCAACAGAGTGCTGCAAGTCATACTTTCCAGGACATGCACAGTGCAAGTCCGTGAAGAGAAAGGCAGGCAGTCAAACATCGGACATCGCACTTCGAAACTTGAAACAGGGGGCCCTAGGATTTCGTTGAGTATGCTTCCGGCTTTAACACCCCAATGTAGGGCAGGTGACGAAACCGTTCGCTGAAATCCAGACCATAGCCGACAACAAATTCATCGGGAATGCTGAACCCATTATAATCTGGCTGTACCTCCACCTTGCGGCGGCCGGGTTTGTCCAGTAGTGTACATACCTTCACACTCAGAGGCCCCCTGGCTATCAGGTTTTCCACCAGGTATTTTAAAGTCAGGCCCGTATCGATAATATCCTCTACAATCAAGATGTGCGTTTCCTCGATGCTGCGTTCCAGATCCTTCATTATCCGCACAACCCCGGAGGATTCGGTAGACGTCCCGTAACTGGAGACCGCCATAAAGTCCAGGGCCAGAGGAACCTTGATTTCCCGCACCAGGTCACTCATAAAAATTACGGCGCCCTTCAAAATTCCCACCACCAGGAGATTTTTTCCCTGGTAGTCCCGGGAAATGGTTGCGCCCAGTTCCTTTATTTTGGTCTGGATTTCTTCAGTGGTCAATAAAACTTTTCCAATCTCAGATTCCATGTTTTCCAACCTCCCCCGCCGATTGTAACAAGAAGACGTACATCTGTCAAACTTCTCCCGGATTTGTTCGTGTCTCGGCCTCCCACCCGGCTTTGACCAGTTCCAGATTGTGCTCTGCCAGTTCAACCTCTGCTTGGGACAGATTAGATTTACCATAACGCGCTTGCTCAAACAGTACAGTCAGAGCGCCAATTGGTTCAGCCAGAGAGCGGAACTGTTCAGCCTGAACTGCGGCAAACTCGCGGGCTGTCTGGCTTGGGCGCCTTCCCCTGCCCACTTTGGCCATCAGGCGGAGGAAAGAACGGTAGAAGATGAGAATCAGCCTGCGGGGAGTTCGCCGGCGGGTGGGTACAACCGGGTCTCCCGCTGGGGATTTTACCCGGTGCTTTCTCCACCAAAAAAATCCTGTACCCAAGCTTAGTATTAATATGCCCAAAACCCCTGTCAATTCGCCTGTCTTCTTAACCCCGCCACTGCTTGTCAGAGGGTTCTGTTGTTGTTCGTTTTGTTGCCCAGCCTGGTTTTCTTCTTCTGCAGAGGGGAGGAAAAAACTTTTTGTCGGTTCGAATGAAATCCAACCCACTCCATTGAAGTAAATTTCTACCCAGGCGTGCATATTCTCTGCAGTTACCTGGTAAGTACCCGGAGTCCTTTCGTTGGTTGTGCCGCTTGTGTACCCGGTTACCCACCTGCTGGGCAAGCCCACGCTCCTGGCCATGACTGCCATGGCCGTAGAATAGTAAGTGCAGTAACCTCGCTTGATTTCCAGGAAGTAGTCCACGAAATCCCGGCCCGGAGGTGTTGGGGGCGGGTTGAGATCATAGACAAAATCCTCGTTCGTCTGAAAATAATCCACCAGAGCTGCCGCCTTATCATAGGGGTTGTCTTTTCCGTTCGTGATTTGACGCGCCAGTTGCTGTACCCTTTCCGGCACGTACGGCAAAGCCAGGTAGCTTTTTCTTATCTCCAGCGGATAATCCGTACCCGAATTGCGCAGTAACTCAATAGATTGCCGGTCCAATACCGGAACCTGCGAGATTACCTTATACACTGTATCGCTGGTCAGATTCCCCCCCACCAGCCAGTTATCATTATAGTCCCTGTTAGTCCTCTTATTCAGGCCTGATACCTGCTCTACCATGGCGGCGCCGAATAGTACAGGGGAAGACGTAAAATTACCCCCCATGCGGAAGGTCTGCTCCACTTGTTGGGTTTTAATTCCCTGGTATGGAGCTTTTGCGGCCGGCAGGTTCCCTGTGCCCCCGCTCCAGCCCTCGCCGGTATAGATATTCTTGGCCCCGCCCCTCCAGTAGGTCTCGTAAGGACTGGTTACACTCATGACAAAGGTTGTATCCGGCTTCCAAGGTCCGCCAAGCCTGGTGTCCGACCAGCCAAAACCGGTTGTGGTCCTGTTGCTCTCCGTTGGTCTATCTCCCGCATGGTCATTAGGCTGAGAGGTGGCGGCAGGACTTGCGCCGGAAAGCGTGTCCGCCAGTGCCTGAAGCTGCGGATTGTTTTGCAGGATGGATGCCCCGGTTCTGGGCAGGGTGACTGCTGCGCTGACCAGCAGGGCAATCAACAGGAAGGCTTTGAATATCCAGCCAGGGGACAGGTCTTCACCACTGCGGACGCCCGCTGCGGCCCATCCCGCCTGCAATTTGGCCAGGCGCACCAGGCTCAACAACAGGAGCCCCGCCAGCATGTAGGCAAAGTTGGCCCCGGTGAACGAACGGTTTACATAGGAAAACAGAAAGCCCTGTAGTATCAGGCCTAAGGCTAGGAGCCCGGTAATTTTGCCCTTTCTAATCAGCCGTTTAAAGGAAAAGGCTGCCACAAACCAGGCCAAAATCAGGCCCGCCAGGGTATAGGCAGAAGGTGCAACCTCCAAATACCTTCCCGCTGCCAGGGCTTTGATGCTCGCGGCCAGGTCGGCATATAGGTAACCCAGCCAGGCAGTATCAGTCAGAGGCTGCAGGTAAAAAGAGTTGTGGACAAAGTAAAGAATGCTCAAACTCCCCACCAGCAGATTGGAAAGGTAGAGTCCCAGGGTCAGTTTAAGCTCTGTTACCAGGATGGCCAGCAAAATCACAGCCGTCAGGGGCGCCAACTGGCTTGTAACGTTCCAGTCCTCTACAGTGCTGTACACCAGGGATTCCAACAGGGTAAACAACAGCAATGGATAGAGCGCGACCTGCCAGGCCCTATACTGCTCCTGGTGCATAACGGACAAACTGCTCACCTCCCAGCACCCGGGCCAGGTTTTCATCCTCAATGCCGGCAAAATAACCAATGCCAGCCAGGTATTCAGGCTTATCCTGGGCGGGACCCACCTGGACCACCGCCAGGGCATAACCTCTCTGCCGCAAAATTTTGCATGTCCCTCCCAGCCGCTGGTCTACCCTGGGTGTAACAAAGAGTAATGTGGTGCCGGGCACAAAACTGCGACTTTCCAAGAGAGCGGCCTGCTCAAAGGAGCTCTCACCCAACCCGGCCAAAGCCAGGTGTTGCATGGATTTCAGCAGCTGACCGGCGTCGCGGCCGGGCGGCTGGACATACAGCTCCAGGCCGTTGCTGACCAGGCCGTACCGCAGCCTGCGGCGGAAACAGTAATTGGCTAAAGAAGCCGCTGCGGTGACCGCCGTTTCCACCACTTGGGCCGGCAGACCGTCGTAAGACACTGCAGACAAGTTAAGAAAGATCCCAATTTCCGGCGCTGTATGTAAGTCGTATTCTTTGATCTGCAGCTGACCGGTACGGGCGGTAGCTCGCCAGTGAATGCGGTTTACAGGATCACCCTGGGCATACCTCCTGGCCCCGGTGGGGCCTGTCAGGTCCTCGCTGGCAGTTCGCCGCACCGCGTAATTCCCCAAAATCTGAAGGGCAGGCACCGCTGCCCGCTCCAATTCAATTATTTTCGGATAGACTAGTACCGTTCGGGAAGAAGCCATCAACTTTGAACGCACAAAAACTCCAAACAAATCTCCCGAACGCACCCGGGCTGAGCCCAGGCTGTATAAACCTCGTTTAAGGCAGGTTACATGGTAGGTAAAGGACCTTTTTTCTCCCCGCGCCAAACCTGATACCACTGTCTGGCTGCCGTAAGTCAGGTGAAATTCCGGCGGAATCTCCAACTGCAGCTCCAGCCAGGGAACGGAAAGAAAAAAACCGTTGATAAGTTCTGCCTCCAGCGTGAAAGTCCCCCCTACCTGGGAGCGCTTTGCATCCATCTGCGTCAGGTATTTTAACCTTTTCCACACCTCAGAACTCCAGATCCAGGCCAACAGGAGTACTCCGGCCAGAGAATAGAGCATAAAGGAAGGGAGGGCGTCTCCCTCCGCCCGGGAATAGATATAGACCAACACAACCCCAGCAAGCAAAACCTGGTTGACCGCGGGTGTAAAACGCCGCCTGAAACCGGAAATCCTGCGCAGAAATGTTTTTAGCCTATGCATGCTAAGCCTCCAGCGGGACAGGGACCTGATTTAGAAGGTCAACTACCAGTGCCTCGGAACTGTAACCATTCAACTGGGCCTCGGGCTTCAGAATAATCCTGTGGGGCAAGGCCCAGCGGGCAACCAGCTTAATATCATCAGGTACTACATAGTCACGGCCTTCGATCCCAGCCAAAGCCTGTGCGCCTTTAAACACTGCCAGACTGCCCCGGGGGCTGGCCCCCAGGTAAACCTGGGAGTGGTTGCGCAAGCTGTGAACCAGACGGACAATATAGTTTTTCAAACTCGCATCCACGTGGATTTCCTTTACCGCCTCCCGGGCCTGCAGGATTTCCCTGATTGATGCCACCTGTTCCAGTCTGTCCACCGGGTGAACGTGCTGCAGCCTGCTGAGGAGATTGACTTCTTCCTGGAAGTCCGGGTAACCCAGGTGCAGCCTGAACATAAACCTGTCCAACTGCGCTTCAGGCAGGGGAAAAGTGCCCTCATACTCGATAGGGTTTTGGGTGGCTAAAACAAAGAACGGTTCAGAAATCTGGTAGGTGTCCCCGTCTGCGGTAACTTGCCCCTCTTCCATGGCCTCCAGCAGTGCGGACTGGGTCTTGGGGGAAGTACGGTTGATTTCGTCAGCCAGGACCACATTGGAGATGACTGGCCCGGGCCTGAATTCGAATTCTCCGGTTTTCTGATTAAACACAGAGACCCCTGTGACATCAGTTGGGAGCAAGTCCGGCGTGAACTGGATGCGTTTAAAGCTGCACCCCACCGATTTGGCCAGGGCCTTAACCAGCATGGTCTTGCCCACCCCCGGCACATCCTCCAGTAAAACATGGCCCCGGCAATACAGAGCCACCAAGGTCAACTTAACAATCTCCCGCTTGCCGAGAATGACTCTACCCACATTTTCTATGATGTTTTCGCTTATCCGGTAAACATACTCTTGCTGGGCCATGGAAATCCTCCCAAATTCTGTTGTTGTTACTGGATTCAACCAATTATCCAGATATTCCTGCCGCTTAGATTAGATATTTCTTATAGTAGAAGTCAGAATTCAGGAGTCAGGAGTCAGAATACTTTAAGAAATGATTTGCGCCACCTCCGGTGAGTTACTTAGGTAGCGTCCCCAGTTGACCCGTTTTCAAGCTATTACCCATTCTGAATTCTGACTTCTGAGTTCTGAATTCTGCTAAAATTTGAACGGCTGTGCCGTTTGGCACAGCCGCTGGAGCTATTGAATTGGGGCCTTTATTTCAATACCTTGGCCGAAATCCTTAAAGTCAACGGTCATCGTCAGGATACTTTGGGGTTGCACCCTACTCTTAGCCTTTAACACTCCTTTTACTAAGTAATTTGTCTTGGTACTGACGTAAAGCGTATAGCTAAAATCGGTCCAAAGCGCTTCCATTAACTGATTCTGCACGTTGGGTTTCAGTTGAAAAACCAATGACTTTTGCCCATTTACCTTCTCAGGCCCTAGATGCTTCACCTCCCCCAAATCCTTGAAATTAAAGCTCGACAGGGGATTCAGCTCTGCCATAAAGACTTCCTGGGCAGCGGGAGGGCCGCCTTTGATCGTCATCCACCTCTTGGAAAAGGTGTCCTTTTGATACAAAGTGCTGCCAATCTGGTAAATGTCGACCTCGGAACCGTACATGATTCCCTTGACGTGGGCGCTGGTTTGGTTTTTCTCCCCCGCCACCTGGGTCCACAGCTTGTTGCTCCCGTCCGTTGTCATCTGCTGGGTAATAGAGTAGCGAAAGGTCTTGCTCTCAGCAGTCTTCTTCAAGGCACTCTTTAATGATTCTTGGGGTTCCACTCCGGTCAGCAACCGGTAGCCCACGACCCCCGCACAGATAAGCCCGAGAACCACCACTGCGCTAATAATCCTTCTCCGCAAACCCCTCACCCTTTCGGCGCCTACCCCTCTAATCAAACCATACGAAGCCCGGAGCCTAAATATTACTGGAATTCGGTGGGAACATTCTACACCTAGGCGATTCTTACCTGCAAGGAATTCAGAATTCAGAATTCAGGAGTCAGAATACTTTTAGCATCTCTCATTCTGATTACTGCTCAGGCCAGAGGAGAGTACTCCGACACAGGTCACTGTTGAGTCACTCAAGAACCGTCCCCGGCTGACACCTCCCCAGCCGACTCATCTTCCGGCTCTCAAATATTCTGACTACTGACTACTGACTCCTGACTACTGACTCCTGACTACTTCGACCCGAAAGAAAAGACCTCCGACTTCGTCGGAGGTCTTTGCAGCAGAACTACATCATTCCAGGAGGCATGCCGCCGGGCATTCCGCCGCCCATCGCGCCTTCTTTCTGCGGCTTGTCAGCAATCAGGCACTCGGTGGTGAGAACCATAGCAGAGATGGAAGCAGCATTTTGCAGGGCTGAGCGGGCAACTTTAGCCGGGTCAACGATACCGGCAGCAATCATGTCCTCATATTCTTCGGTTACAGCATTGAAGCCCACCCCTTTAGCGGAGTTGCGGACCTTTTCTACCACAACCGAGCCTTCCATACCGGCATTGTTGGCAATTTGCCGCAGGGGCTCTTCCAGAGAACGGCGCACGATAGCAACTCCGGTTTTCTCGTCGCCGACAGCGTCCACATCATCCAGGGCGGAAATAACATCGATTAGTGCGCTGCCGCCGCCAGATACGATACCTTCCTCAACAGCAGCCCGGGTGGCCGCCAGAGCGTCTTCAATCCGCAGTTTTTTCTCTTTCATTTCCACTTCGGTAGCCGCACCCACTTGAATCACGGCTACGCCGCCAGCCAGTTTGGCC
>JAJYNB010000325.1 GCA_021786555.1 Bacillota bacterium
AACGTGAACCCTTCCCCCGCTAAGTTTCCAAATCAGCCAGGTGTCCATGGTGCCAAAGAGCAGCTCGCCCTTTAAGGCTTTCTCCCTGGCGCCCGGGACATGGTCCAAAATCCACTTAACCTTGGTACCGGAAAAATATGCGTCCAGCACCAGCCCGGTCTTCTGGCGAAAAGTCTCCTTCAACCCCTGGGCCTTAAGCTCATCGCAGATAGCTGCGGTGCGGCGGCACTGCCAGACGATGGCATTATGTACCGGTTTGCCGCTCGCCTTATCCCAGACTACAGTGGTCTCCCGCTGGTTGGTGATGCCGATAGCTGCAATATTCGCGGCACTGATGCCTGTTCTGGCCATTACTTCAGCGATGACGCCGTACTGGGTGCTCCAGATTTCCTCCGCATCGTGTTCCACCCAGCCCGGTTTGGGGAAAATCTGAGTAAATTCTTTCTGGGCCAGACCTGCAATATTGCTTTCCCGGTCAAACAGGATCGCCCGGCAGCTCGTGGTCCCCTGGTCCAGGGCCAGGACATATTTCTTTTCCATTCTCCCCTTATCCCCCGCCATTAGTTACTTACTACTTAGATTATACCTCATCCCCGCAATGCAAGTGCAACCTAACTCACGGCTGAAGCCGCGAGTTAGGTTGCCGGGCATCAAATTCCCTATGCTTTTCGCCAAAATTCGGGCGCGCTGTTTCAGCTTGAAGGTCTTGGTCAGGTGTCTGACCTCGATCGTCCGGTCACCTCTCCACTGTCCAATCCAAAGTATAAGGAGTTTGTCAGGAAAACCTAGTCTTTCCCTTTGACAAACTCCCAACCCAAAATGCCTTTTTACTGTATTTTGCCGTGACATCCGTTTTCCAAAATTCCAGCAGAATTTAGCTGGGCCGGCAAATAAACTCTTCCGCAAGAACCCATTCATGTCGAGTGACTTTGCCATCCCAATGAACCTGTACCGTTACCCGCTCCTGAGCAGCCCAGTTTCCTTCTTGTTGAGCCGTCAGAGACAAAGTCTCACCGTCAAAAGCGCCGCTGACATGCAGACGCCGGTACTCGCCTGCACGATAGGCGTATCCGTCACCGTCGTCGGCGTAAAAACTCTTCACCGCACTAAACGGCGCATGCGCATAGACTTCCAACGTTGCCACGTCCAGCAAAGCCACGTTGGTGACTTCTCCACCGCAGCCGAAGCCAAGGATCGCCCCTTCCCGCATCAACAGCGGAATTTCCTCTAAAGGCGCTGCCATACTAATGTGCTGTTTTCCCCGGTAGACCTTCCCAGTGCTCCGGTGCTGCCAAGTCCCCTGCGGCAGATAGACAAGCCTCTCCCGGGCTCCCTTCTGAATGACCGGGGCAACCAGGCAATCTGTCCCCAGCAGGAATTCGTCATTAACCCGCCAAGCCACTTCATCTTCAGGAAACTCCCAGAGCAGTGCCCGCATGATCGGACTTCCTGTCCGGGAAGCTTCTTCAAACAGCGTATAGAGGGTGGGCAGCAGGCGGTAACGCAATTCCATGGCCCGGCGGTAAATCCCTTCGACCTCTTCGCTAAACGCCCAAGGTTCCTGGGAGAGGGTGTCAAGATTGGAATGATTGCGGCAAAACGGAGTAAAAGTTCCCAGTTGAGCCCAGCGGGCAAGCAGCTCCTCTTCGCCGTCCTCCAGAAATCCGCCAATATCCGTGCCTACAAAGGACACTCCGGAAAGTCCCATATTCAGGCACATAGATACCGCTTCGGCCAGGTGTTCCCACCAACTGCTGTTATCCCCCAGCCAAACTGCAGCGTAGCGCTGTATCCCGGCAAAGCCGGCACGGGTCAAAACGAAAGGGCGTTTGGCCGGCGCAAACTTTAACAGTCCCTCCTGCGCCGCCTGGCACATCAGGTTTCCATACCGGTTGTGAATTTCGGCATGAGAAAGTTCAGCGTATTCCCCGTGGCGTACATCCGGCGGAAAAGTTTTGCCCGGCACATCAAATACCGAAGGCTCGTTCATGTCGTTCCAAATGCCGTCCACCCCATGGGCTAAATGTTTTGCTTGTTGTTCTCCCCACCAGACACGCACACGGGTCCGCGCAAAGTCGGGGAAAAGGGCAGGACCGGGCCAGACTTCGCCTACAAAGACTTCTCCTGTATCTTTGGCACAAAAAAAGTCCTTAGATAAACCGTCGGTACAGACCGCATAGGCTTCATCTTTTTTTACCCCCGGGTCCACGATGGTCACCAAACGGAAACCCAGCTCATGCAGCTGGCTGTTCATCGCGTCCGGGTCAGGAAATTCTCCGGGATCCCAGGTGAAGTCGCGGTACCCGTCCATATGGTGAATGTCCAAATGCAGCACGTCACAGGGAATGTGCTTCTCTCTCATTGTGCGCGCCATTTCCAGCACCTGCGCCTGCGGGTGGTAGCTGTACCGGCTCTGGTGATGCCCGATGGCCCAGAGGGGGGGCAGAGGCATTTTGCCGGCCCATTCCAGCCACTGCCTCAGGATGTCCTGTGGATTGGCACCCAGGAAGATCCACTGGTCCAGCGCCCCCCCGTCCGCCTGAATCAGCAGTTCCTTAGGGTTCTTTTTGCCCACATCCCATTCCGTCCGGTAACTGTTGTTCACAAACATCCCCCAGCGTGCGCTCAGCAACCAGGGGATCGACTGATAGAGCGGATCTGTGCTCGGCAGGTGCGGCACGACATCAGTATTCCATAACACCCAGTGTTTGCCGCGTTTGTCCAGCGGGCCCATCTTTTCTCCAAGCCCGGCAACCGGTTGGCCGTCCCACTTCCAGGCTGTGGAGACACGGGTTCCCTGCTGGCGGTAGGCCTGCGGGCCGGATTGCGCCAGCAGTACCTGTCCTTGAGCAGCCGCGATTTCTAAAGCAAATGGATTTTTGTCAATGCGTATCCTCAAAAAATCATTCTGAAGTTCCCAGCTCTTGTCTGTCTCTCCCCACTCCACCGGGAGAGGCGTGCCCTCTTTGACAAGAACCGGCGGCAAACCGGTATCCGCTGCAGCAGCGGCACC
>JAJYNB010000177.1 GCA_021786555.1 Bacillota bacterium
ATATCCGCCGGCTTGATGTTCAGGGCAGCGGCATCTTTAAAATATTCCGCAATATATTTTCCACTCAGGACCAGGGGATCCATACCTTCCTCCCGGGCCCGCTTAATAATTTTGTCATCAATATCAGTAAAATTCTGCACATAGGTTACCTTATAGCCCCTGTAAGCAAAATACCTTCGGATCGTGTCAAAAACCAGAAACATTCTGGCATTACCAATGTGAAAGAAGTTGTAGGTTGTAGGTCCGCAAGCGTAGATGCTTACCTTTCCCTCCTCCCTTGGAATGAATTCTTCCTTTTTCCGACTCATTGTATTATGAATCTTGATTGTCATCGATATCCCCCTCCAGTTGGCTTATCCGGTGTTCCAACCGGTCAATTTTCCTTTGCAGACAAATCAGCATTTCGGCTACAGGGTCGGGTAAAATCTCATGGTGCAGGTCTATTACCGCATCGGCATCCGCAATATTTATCCCGTTACGTATTACCACCCTGCCTGGCACGCCTATCACCGTGGTATTGGGCGGTACAGGTTTATTCACCACCGAGCCCGCCCCTATCTTAACATTATCCCCCACTTTAAAAGAGCCAAGTACTTTCGCGCCGGTGCCAATAACTACATTATTACCGACAGTGGGATGGCGCTTGCCTTTTTCTTTGCCTGTTCCACCCAGTGTTACCCCCTGGAACAAAGTCACATTGTTCCCGACCTCGGCTGTTTCACCGATTACAACCCCCATGCCGTGGTCAATAAACAAACCTTCACCGATTTTTGCTCCCGGATGAATTTCAATGCCGGTAAAAAACCTGCTGATTTGAGAAATCATACGGGGCAGAAGAATCCAGCCCTTGCGGTACAACTTGTGGGCCAGCCTGTGCATCAGGATGGCATGAAAACCAGGATAACACAGCACTACCTCCCAAACGCTTCTGGCAGCCGGATCCCGTTCAAATATTACCTTGATATCTTTGCGTATTCGCTTAAACATCTCCCAAAACCTCCTCCACCCAGAGAATAAACCAAACCTTTCCAGCCTTAAAATTTCCCAAAATCCACCTGGCTATTTTGCCACAAAATCTTTAGAGTAGGGCCCAAGGCTTTCTTACGAAAAACGCCACTTAGAAGACATAGCTGCTTCAGGGAGGAAACATTCATCCGACTGCCCCAGCCGACCCAAAATAAGCGTTTTTCACCCCAATAGGTGACCCAAAAGGTCACGGGGGCATAAAATAGCTCCCTTCCTCTCGACAGAGACGAAGGGAGCCGCGGTTCCACTCTGCTTGAGTCCCGGTAGGGGGACTCCGCTTAACACTCCAAAGGGAGCAGCCGTTAACGTCGGCAACCGGGTCTGCTTACTCACATTCAGCAGACCTGCTTCCGGGCGCACTTTGACAGTTTGACCCTGGGCTGCTTTCAGCCGCCGGCAGCCTTCTCTGACAGGGTTACCTCTGTCTTACTTCCCGTTCATTGCAGTTATAAAATCTTAAACTTATTCAATATTATATGACTTGGGTTGTCAGACGTCAATTATAACTGTTTCATAGCTGACTGAACACGTTTCGCAGCTGTCCTCTTGCCCAGAAGAGGTATCAAATTATACAGTTCCGGGCCCTGAGTCTCTCCGGTCAAGGCAACCCGTAACGGCATAAACACCTGTTTGCCGCCCAGCTTAAGCTCTTTTCCAACGGACTTGAGAATCCCCTTGACCGTTTCCGGTGTTAATTCAACTGCTTCATCCAGCTTCTTCAAAAAAAGCTCTATGACCGCAGGCACCTGGTCCCCTTGCAGCACCTCCCTGGCATCGCTGCCCTGCAGCATGACCTCTTCGCCGTAGAAAAACCGGGCGTACTCTACTACCTGGCCCACATAGGCCAGATACTCCTGAATAGCGGCCATCATAACGCTTAACCACTCAAAACCGGCTGCATCGGGAGTGCCCTTTAAGAATCCGGCCTGCTGCAGGTGGGGGACGGCCAGCTCGGCCAGGCGTGAGGGCTCTGCTTCTTTAATGTAGTGGCTGCTAATGTAGTTGAGCTTGTCCATGTCAAAAACCGCCGGGTTCTTGGCGACCCTTGCCAGACTAAAGGCCCCAATCAACTCCTCCATGCCAAAAAACTCCTCTTCACCCGGAGGCGCCCAACCTAGCAGGGCAATAAAGTTTACAATCCCCTCAGGCAGGTATCCCTGCTCCCTGTAATGAGCCACCGATACGGACCCATGCCGCTTGCTCATTTTGCTTCTGTCTTTGCCTAAGATCAGCGAAATATGCCCAAACTCTGGCAGCGGAAGATTCAGCGCCTGGTAAATGAGCACCTGACGCGGGGTGTTGGACAGGTGTTCCTCACCCCGCAGCACATGGGTAATCTCCATGGTTGTATCATCCACAACTACGGCAAAATTATAGGTGGGGATACCGTCTGACTTGACAATAACAAAATCACCGATAAGGTTGGAGTCGAAACTAACTTCGCCCCGCACCAAATCGTGAATTTTTACTTCCTGATTGTCCGGCACCCGGAAGCGAACCACAGGTTTCCGGCCCTGAGCCTCATATTCTCTAACCTGCTCCGCCGTTAAGTTGCGGCATTTCCCCAGATAGCGCGGCGTCTCCCCCCTCGAGATCAGTTCTTCCCGTTCTGCAGCCAATTCTTCCTCGCTGCAATAGCAGTAATAAGCTGCGCCCATTTCCAGCAAGCGCTGGGTGTGCCTCCGGTAGGTATCCAACCGTTCGGTTTGGCGGTAGGGACCATATGGTCCTCCGACCTGAACCCCTTCGTCCCAGGTGATACCGAGCCAGCGCAAAGCCGCCAGGATGTTTTCCTCCGACTCCCGGCTTGACCTTTCCAGATCTGTATCCTCTATTCGGAGCACGAACTTGCCGCCCGTAGCCCGGGCATACAGGAAATTAAATAAGGCCGACCGCGCCCCGCCTATGTGCTGCGGTCCGGTAGGGCTGGGGGCGTAACGCACCCTTACTTCACTCATGCTTTCTAAAACCTCCCGTAAAACCTCACGCTAAGTAATTATACACATAATTAGCACAATCTCAACCGGCGGAAAACAAATTGGCCACCGCGTAAGCGGAGATGCCTTCGCCTGACCCGGTAAACCCCAGTCCTTCCGTTGTTGTAGCCTTAACGTTTACCCGCCCAATCTCCACATCCAGAACCCCGGCCATATTCCCAGCCATTAAGTCCATATACGGAGCCAGCTTTGGCCGCTGTGCCACTATAGTAGCGTCGATGTTTCCTACCTTTAGGCCCCGCCCCTCGATTAAAGTCCTAACATGGGCCAAGAGCTTCAAACTGGACGCCCCCTTGTACTTTTCATCACTGTCCGGAAAGTGCCGCCCTATATCACCCAAGGCCGCCGCTCCCAACAAGGCATCCATCACAGCATGGACCAGGACGTCGGCATCGGAATGACCCTCAAGTCCCAACATGAAATGTATCTTTACCCCGCCCAAAATCAGGTCCCTGCCCGCAGCCAAACGGTGGACATCATAGCCAAATCCCATTTTCATTTCGGCTTTGCTCCTTTTGGACAAAATTGCTTGAGCCATAATCATGTCCTCCGGGGTTGTAATCTTCAGGTTTTCATAACTGCCCATTACCACATGGACCGATTCCCCCAGCAGCTCAAGCAGGGAAGCGTCATCGGTACCAACCCATCCCGCCGTTTGGGCGGCCGTATGAGCTTTTTCCAATAACCTTCTGGGAAATACCTGGGGCGTCTGTACAGCCCACAATTCATGTCTGGGCAATGTGGCTGTTACCCTTTTTTGGGAGTCCACCCGTTTGATAGTATCTTTTACCGGCACCGCGGTAATAACCGAACCAAGTCCAAAAGCCCCCCTGATAATTCTTTCCAGCTGTGGCAACAGCAAAAGAGGCCGAGCACCGTCGTGCACGACCACCCATTCCATGTCGGGACTTATGCTGTCAAGTCCTAAACGGACCGAATCCTGTCTCTCCCTGCCCCCCGCTGCAACCCTGCGGACTTTACTGAAGCCAAAGGGCCCCACAATCTCCCGCTCAATTATGTTTATTTCTTCAGGAGCTGCAACCACAACAATTTCATCAATTAGAGAGCAAGCTTGGAAAACCGACAGAGTGTGGACCAGAACAGGTTTACTTTCCAGGGGCAAAAGCAGCTTGTTTACATCGCTGTCCATGCGTTTACCGTGTCCAGCTGCAGGTATCAAGGCTGCAACTTTACCCAATTATATTCACCTCATTCAGCGGATGGGACCCCAGTCCTTTTTTTTCCGCGTTCTTGGGTTTGGCAAAGATCATCCTGCCAGCTGCCGTCTGCAGTACACTGGTGACCAAAACGCCAATGGTCTGTCCAATATACTTCTTGCCGCCGTCAACTACAATCATGGTTCCGTCATCCAGATAAGCTACACCCTGTCCAATCTCCTTGCCGTCCTTAATCACCTGAACCACCATTTCCTCCCCTGGAAGCACTACTGGCTTCACTGCGTTAGCCAGTTCATTGATGTTCAGTACCCGGACACCCTGTAATTCAGCTACTTTGTTCAGGTTATAGTCATTGGTCAGAACCTGGGACCCTAAAACCTGGGCCAAGCGCACCAATTTGCTGTCGACCTCGGCAATATCCTCAAAATCCTTCTCATAAATCTGGACTTTAATATCCGACTCCTTAGAGATCTTGTTCAAAATATCCAGACCCCTCCTGCCCCGGTTACGTTTGGACAGGTCTGAGGAATCCGCAATGTGTCGCAGTTCCTCCAGCACAAATCCAGGAATCAGCAAAGTACCTTCAACAAACCCGGTTTTGATAATGTCCGAAATCCTGCCGTCTATAATGACACTGGTATCCAAAACCTTATAACTGCTGCCCCGAGGCTCGGTTTTTTTCTCTTTGCCAAAACGGGGAAAGGCGGCGAAAATCGAAAAGACATCCTCCTTGCGTTTCGTTCCCAGGCTAATACCCAGGTAGCCCATAAAAAAGATTAATAAAATTGATAAAAACGTGCCCACATAAGGGACCTGGGACAGAACTGTACTGACAAGGGCAGAAATAATTAATCCTATAATAAGACCAATAGCTCCGCCGACCAGGTCATTGGTCGGCATCTTCTGCAGTTTGGCTTCAAACCAGCGAATGATTTTTACTGAAACTTCAATAATCCATGGTGCCAGCAGAAAACCGATTCCGGCAGCAACTATGCCCGAACCGATGTAAACGTAAGGTTTTTGCGCGTTGCTCCAGTTCAGTAAATTGAAACCAAAATGTGGACTTAGTAGTAAGAAAGCCAGGGAAAAACCAGCCCCTGCAAATAACAGTGTGATGATGCCGCGTACGATTTTGCGTATCATCCGTTCACCCCCTTCGCCTATATTCTTTACTCGCTCACTCGTACATTATACGATAGATTACCATATTTTTTCAAGAAAGCCCTCCCGTAAAGCAACAGAAAAAGCCCAACCGGGCTTTTGAAACCGTTCATTCAATTATACCGGAGTTTTTCCCGTGACTGCGTTGTACGGGTTTTCCTCAGGCCAAAGCACCCTGGACTAACGAAACCACCTCGTCTTCCCGCCTGTTTCCGGCCAGGACCAGTTCGCTGACCAAGATCTGCCGCGCGTTTTCCAACATCTTTTTCTCCCCGGTAGACAGTCCCTTTTCCTTTTCCCTCAGGACAAGGTTTTTGATGACTTCCGCCACTTCAAAGATATTGCCGCTGCGCAATTTATCCAGATTTGCCCGGTACCGTCGGTTCCAACTGGCCGTCATGGTATTTGACCTGTCACCGAGAATAGTGAGCACCAAATCCACGCTTGTGCTGTCAATGACCTGACGCAACCCCACATCTTTAATGCTGGACATGGGAATCATTATTTTCATATCCCCCAAGGGGAGGCTCATCACATAATACTTTCTGATTTTACCCAGGACTTCCTTTTCCTCGATGGCTTCAATTATACCGGCTCCGTGCATAGGGTACACGACTTTGTCCCCGACTTGAAACATTACACCATTCCTCCCATCGCATTTAAGCGGACCCGGATAAGCCTCAATTGACAACCAGCTGCGCCGGTAGATATAATAAGGGCGAACACAGCGGGGTGAAAGGGTGATGCCAATCCATGAAGGATATCCTGTGTGACGAGTTTCAGAATACGGTTGCTGAACTACTCATACGCCACCAAAGCATCTTGGACATCCTGTCAAAATCCCAGGAAGCAGTTGCCCGTGTCAATCGTGCCGCAGTAAAAGCGGTGACCAACTGTGGTTGTATAAAGATTAACGCAGCCAAAAAGCTTATTCCCGAGGACGCCAAACTTGAGGATTTAAAGGAACTGCTTGACTCTCACCTGGCGGGCAATCTTTGCGATAACTGTAAAGAAATGATTGAAAGCGAACTGGGAAAAACTTTGTTTTACCTGGCCGCCCTCTGCAATGCTTTGGACATTAATCTCTATGATGTCTTTTTGAAAGAGCACAAAAAAATCTCTACCTTAAGGATATTCAACTTTACTTAAAGTCATGAATGTAAAAAGGCAAGTCCTATGACTTGCTTTTTTACATGGGGCGTTCCAGCAAGGCCTGTTCGCGGAAGCGGCGCAGGCCTTCTTTGATGGTCCTTGCCCGAACTTCCCCGATTCCCTCTACCTCATCAAGTTCCTCAATGCTGGCCTTCAAAACCTTTTGCAGCCCACCGATGGTCTGGATCAGATTGTCGATTACATGGACTGGCAAGCGCGGTATTTTGCGCAAAATACGAAATCCTCTGGGAGAAATGAGCAGGTCCAAAACGCTCATAGTGATGCCGTAACCCAATACCCTGCTGATGTTTACCAAATCGAGGAACTCATCGTTAGACCACCCTTTAATAGTCTCCAGGATGTCCGATGCGCTTTTCTCCCCGCCTAAGGCCTGGTAATCCTGGATAATCAGCATTCCGTCGTCTTCAACGTTGGCTACCAACTCTTCCAGCTGCATGCTGACCAGGCGGCCCTCACTCCCCAGCTCTGTCATGTATTCCTCAACTTCCCTGACTATGCGCATAACCATCTCGGTGCGCTGGATAACCTTGGCAACATCAAATACGGTAACCAGGTCCTGAAATTCAAGGGTGTTGAGGTCGTTAACCGCTTTGTCCAGGACTACTTTGTATTTCTCCAGAGTTTGTAAAGCCTGGTTTGCCTTGGTCAATATTACGCCCAAATCTCTCAAAGCATACTTGTTATGGTCCAGATAGAGGGTGATGACGTTCCTGCGCTGTGAGATACAGATGACCATGTCTCCAGTCTGCTTAGCTACCCTTTCCGCCGTACGGTGCCGAATTCCCGTTTCGACGGAAGGAATGTTCGGGCTTGGGATCAGGGTGGCATTGGCGCAGATTATCTTCCTGGCATCTGCGGAAAGCACAATGGCTCCGTCCATCTTGGCCAGTTCATAGAGGGAAGACGGGCTGTAATCACAGTTTAAGGCAAATCCTCCCTCCACCAGTTCATTTATTTCCGGAGACCTTGCCAGTACTATCAGCGCACCGGTTCTGGCCCGAAGGATATTTTCCAGGCCTTCGCGCAATTGTGTACCGGGAGCAACCATTTTTAGCGCTTGGTTTAACTTTTCTTTAAAATCTTTCACCCTTAGCCCTCCAGCGCGGAAGTTAGAGCCTCCTGCACGGAGGCAGCACCGCTGAGCGTTATTGTTTTTACATCCCTAACCTGCTCAATGTTTGCTTTAGGCACTATACACCGGGTAAAACCCAGTTTAACCGCTTCCTTAACCCGGGTCTCAATCTGAGGTACACCTCGAACTTCACCGGTAAGGCCCACCTCACCCATTACCACCGTCCCGGCAGGAATGAAATGATCCCGGATGCTGGAAGCTACTGCGCAGATTACCGCTAAATCCAGCGCCGGTTCGTCAATTTTGACTCCACCGGCCAGGTTTACAAACACATCCTGCATACCCAGGTTGAAGCCAATCTTTTTGTCAAGCACGGCCAACAGCAAAGAAACCCTGTTGTAGTCAATCCCTGCCGTCATCCGCCTGGGATTGCCGTACACTGTGGATGTAACCAGAGCCTGCACTTCTACCAGCAGAGGGCGGGTACCTTCCATAGCTGCCGCCACCACAGCCCCAGTCGTCCCGGCAGAGTGCTGAGAAAGGAACAGTTCTGATGGATTGCTTATTTCGTCCAGTCCCCGGCTGGCCATCTCGAAAACCCCTATCTCATTGGTAGCGCCAAACCTGTTTTTTACACTGCGCAATATGCGATAAGTGTGGTGCCTGTCGCCCTCAAAATATAGAACTGTATCCACCATATGCTCCAAAACCCTAGGACCCGCCAGGGTACCTTCTTTTGTGACATGACCCACTAGAAACACCGCAATACTTTTTTCCTTAGCCAACCTCATCAAAATTGCGGCGCATTCCCTAACCTGGCTTACACTGCCTGGGGCGGATTGGATTTGGCTAGAGTACACTGTTTGGATCGAATCTATAATTACGACCGTTGGCCCGGTCCCCTCAATCACAGAGCTAATTCGGTCAAGGTTGGTCTCTGAAAATACCAGCAGCCTGCCCCCGCTAACACCAAGCCGGTTAGCCCGAAGCTTGACTTGACTTACAGACTCTTCCCCTGAGACATAAAGGATTACATCCTGTTGTCCGAGATGGTGGGCCATCTGCAGCAATAACGTAGATTTGCCTATACCCGGGTCTCCACCCACCAAAACAAAGGACCCTTTTACAATACCCCCGCCTAAGACCCGGTCCAGTTCACCGCTGCCCGAGGAAGTCCTGTCCTCAGCGGTTACTTCAACGGCGTCAAGCAGCACTGGTTCAGCCCCATTCCCCGCGGCGGCCACCGGCTGGCGCCAGATTTCCTCCACAAAACTGTTCCAACTGCCGCACCCCGGGCAGCGTCCCAGCCATTTTGGCGCATCCTGCCCGCAGTTTTGACATACGTAGTGGCTCTTGCCTTTTGCCATCGATTTCTCCTCTAGTGTATTCTTGCCAACTTTTATTATAACATAACGGGAACAGCGCTTCGCCATGCGTGTGCCCATTTAGAGCGAAAGAAGGCCGCTGCACGGCCTTCTTTGTTACTTAAATACAATCTGATTATCCTGTGCGTCCACATCGACAACAGAACCTTCAGCATATCTACCCTTTAGCATTTCTTCTGCCAATGGGTCTTCCACTAACCGCTGGATAGCCCTGCGCAAAGGACGTGCTCCGTACGTAAGATCATGTCCCTCCCTGGCGATTAAGGCCTTGGCTGCAGCACTGACCTGCAGGGACAAGCCCTGTTCCGCTAAACGCTTCTTCAACGCATCGAGCATCAGATCGACAATTTTTTGCATGTGCTCCTCTGCCAGGGAATGAAACACAATAACTTCGTCAATTCGATTAAGAAACTCAGGGCGGAAGGACTTTTTCAATTCCTCGGTGACTCTTTGTTTCATCTCCAGGTAATCGCTTTCAGGGGACTCCCTCGTGATAAAACCCATCTTAGCTTCCCTCTTGATAAGGTTAGCCCCTACGTTCGAGGTCATGATTATTACCGTATTGCGAAAATCCACTACCCGGCCCTTAGTATCGGTGAGTCTTCCATCTTCCAGAACCTGGAGCAGAATATTGAATACTTCAGGGTGCGCCTTTTCGATTTCATCCAGGAGCACTACCGAATAAGGCTTGCGTCTAACCGCTTCAGTCAATTGCCCGCCTTCATCATGCCCAATATAGCCGGGAGGTGCCCCAACCAGGCGGGAAACAGCATGCTTTTCCATATACTCAGACATGTCCAGCCTGACCGTGGCATCTTCATCTCCAAACAATACTTCTGCCAAAGCCCGCGCCAGCTCGGTTTTGCCCACTCCCGTTGGACCGAGGAAAATGAAGGAACCTATAGGCCGCTTCGGGTCTTTAAGCCCTGCCCTGGCTCTGCGGACAGCCCGTGCTAAGGATTTTACAGCCTCGTCCTGCCCTACCACCCGCTGATGCAGCGTTTCCTCCAGGCGCAATAACCGTGCGCTTTCCTCCTCGGCCAGTTTCTTCACCGGAATGTTGGTCCAACTGGAAACTATATGGGCTATGTCCTCTTCGCTGACAACAGCTTTCTCCAGGCCCCTTTGGTTCTCCCATTCCCCTTTCAATTCTTCCAACCGCTGCTTGATTTTGTGTTCCTGGTCCCTGAATTGGGCTGCCTTTTCAAATTCCTGGCTGAGGACTGCAGCTTCTTTCTCCTTGCGCAGGGTTTCCATTTTGGCTTCCAGCTCTTTCAAATCCGGCGGAGCGGTAAATGCCTGGAGCCTAACCCGGGAAGCCGCCTCATCAACCAGGTCGATAGCCTTGTCGGGTAGAAAACGGTCTGATATATAACGGTCCGAAAGGGTAACCGCCGCCTTGATGGCTTCATCGGTAATCTTTACCCGGTGGTGGGCCTCGTAGCGGTCGCGTAGACCTTTGAGAATAGAGACAGCCTCTTCAACTGTGGGTTCCCCTACGTTTATTGGTTGAAAGCGCCTCTCCAAAGCGGCATCCCGTTCCACATATTTGCGGTATTCATCCAGTGTCGTGGCTCCCACACACTGCAGTTCGCCCCTGGCCAGGGCAGGTTTCAGTATGTTGGCCGCATCAATGGCCCCTTCAGCTGCTCCCGCGCCTATCAGGGTATGCAATTCGTCTATAAAGAGAATAACGTTGCCGTTGGCCTTGATTTCATCCATTATTTTTTTGAGACGCTCTTCAAATTCACCCCGATACTTTGAACCAGCGATTACTGCCGACAGGTCTAATGTAATCACTCTCTTGCCTGTGAGGATTTCAGGGACTTTGTTTTCCACAATACGCTGGGCTAATCCTTCTGCAATGGCGGTCTTGCCAACTCCAGGTTCCCCGATTAAGACTGGGTTATTTTTTGTCCTGCGGCTCAAGATTTGAATTACCCTCTCAATTTCGTTTTCCCTGCCAATGACTGGGTCCAGCTTGCTTTCCCTGGCCAGTTTGGTTAAATGTCGGTCAAAATCATTCAAGGCGGGGGTTTTTGCGCTGCCGGCCTGGGGGGGAGTGCCTCCTATACTGCTGGCGATGCTTGGTCCCTCACCCAGTAAAAACATCACCTGACGCAAGACTTTGTCTGCGCTGATATTCATATTAGCCAGGACCCGGGCGGCAACTCCCTCACCCTCCCGAATCAGTCCTAAAAGAATGTGCTCTGTTCCCACGTAGTTTACTCCCTGGCGCCTGCCCTCATCGTTTGCCAGCTCTAAGACTTTCTTTGCTCTGGGTGTGAAGCCAACTTCTCCCGCCTGGGCCCCCGCGCCCTTGCCCACAATTCCCTCCACCTGGGTTCTGACACTGTTTAAATCAACCCCTAGTCCCTGTAGGGCTTTGGCGGCAATCCCCTCTCCTTCCCGAATCAGTCCCAGCAGCAGGTGCTCAGTCCCCACTGCCGGATGGCGAAGGTTTTTTGCCTCCTCCTTTGCCAACATCAAGACTTTTTGTGCCTTTTCAGTAAATCTGCCTAACATCTTACTGCCACCTCCTAAATGAATATCAAATCAAGCGGGAACGGATGAGCTTTGCTCGTTCCAGATCCCTTGCGGTAGTACTCATCTCGCGTCCCGTAAAAAACTGCAAGTGAGCGGGACTGGTAATTACAATCAATTCATTAAAAACCTCAGACACAGGGTTACTGACAATTCCCAAGTCCATTCCCAAACGCAGGTCTGACAACAGGGCCAAAGCCTCCTGGCCCGAAATCAGCCTGGCGTTACTCAACAGCCCGTAAGCGCGCCAAACCCTGTCCTCTACCTGCTCCCCGGCATCCTGCAACAGGACCTGCCTGGCTTCTTTTTCTTTATCCACAATCTGCCGGGTTACGGCCGACAAATTGGCCAAAATGTCCTCTTCCGTTTTGCCCAAAGTGACCTGATTTGATACCTGAAACAAGTTGCCCATCACCTCGGAGCCTTCGCCGTAAAGCCCCCTCACGGCTAATCCCAACTGGGGCAGGAGTCCCAGCACCCTGCTGACCTGATTTGTCAGAACCAGAGCCGGCAGGTGAACCATTGCCGATGCCCTCAACCCCGTGCCCACATTAGTTGGACAGGCTGTAAGATAACCGCTCTTTTCGCCATAAGCTATATCAAGGCTCCCTTCCAGCATGTCATCTATCTGACTTGCTTCGTTCCAGGCATTCTCCAGATTCAACCCTGGCAACAGGCATTGAATGCGCAGGTGGTCTTCCTCGTTAACCATAATGCTGACCGACTGGTCCTCTTTAATGGCCACCGCCCTGCCGACGGGGTTCTCAGCGTGCTGAGGGCTGATTAGATGTTTTTCCACCAGCACAAAGCGTTCCAGGGGGGAAACATCCTCCAGGGCAGCGAATTGAAAAATCCCCATTTCCTTGGGCGCCTTACATACGGCCGTTTGTACCTCATCGATAACCTGCTTGGCCTGAATTTCGGAGAGTGCATTAGGAAAGGGATGTTGTTCCAAATTTCTGGCCAGCCTGATCCGGCAGCTGATTACCACATCGGCAAAGTTGCCCTTGCCCTCCATCCACCGGCTTGCTGTTGTGCGGAGAATGTTTTCCATACCCACCTGTCAAACCCCCAAACCCTGTTCCAGGCTCCTGATTTGATCCCTGATTTGCGCAGCTTGCTCAAATTCTTCCCGGGTAATCAGCTGCTGCATCCTAGCCCTCAGTTGTTCGATTTCTTTGCGTTGCCGGATTGATCCACCCCGCCGCAGCGGCACTTTTCCTACATGTTGGCCGCCGCCGTGGATACGGCGCAAAAGCGGTTCAAGTTTGTCGGCAAACTCGCTATAGCACTCGTTGCATCCCAGCCTTCCGGTTTGAGTTATCTGTTCAAAACTCAGACCGCACTTTGAGCAGATAACAGACTGAGCAGGCACAATCTTTTCCTCAATTTGCGGATTAAGGTTGAACAGAGCCGCCAAGAAATTAGGTATAGCGAAGCTGGGGTTAAAGCTGCCCATTTCTTGGTCCTTCTGGGCGCATTGGGGGCAAAGATGGCTCTCGTGCTTCTGGCCATTAATAATTTTGGTTAAATGGACCGTGGCTGGACGCTGTTTGCACTCGTCACAATACATACCAACCCCTCCAATCAAAAATCTTCCCGGGTCAGGGTTCTCAAAACAGCTGCCATTAAACGGGCTCTCAGGCGATCCCGCTCTGGAATCTGCAGTGACAAGGTTTCCCTGTCCATCACTGTTCTAACCAACATAGCTTCCCGCTTGCTGAGCAATTCTTCTTCCGCCAGCCGTTTGATCAATCCTTCCGCCGCATTCTGGGTCAATTCCCCGTCACTCAGATTGGTAATAAAGTCATCTAGATAGTCTGGAGTTTCAATGCCCAATTTAACAATACGGAGATAACCACCACCGCCCCTGCGGCTTTCCACCAGGTAACCCTGTTCCACAGAAAACCTCGTGCTCAGGACATAATTGATTTGGGAGGGCGCGCACTCGAACTGGGAAGCCAGCCCGCTCCGCTGAATTACCACATATCCCTGCGATGTATCCTGAAGGATTTTCTTGAGGTAGCGTTCAATCTGGTCAACTAAGTTGCTCATTTTCACCACCCTGACCTTCTCTGACCTTAATATTATAATAATCTCAAAACCCTAAATTTGCAACCATGACTTTCCATAGTGTAACCGCATTAAGCCGGAAAATAAACAACCTTTAACACTAGAAGAATTCAGGAGTCAGGAGTCAGAATTCAGAATTATTAAGCCTTCTTGCCAGACTAGGACAAAGGGGACGGTTCTTATCGTCCTAGCAAATCCTGCTGAATTTTGTCGCTTGCCTGGTTTTCCATGAGCCTATGATTCCGACTCCCGGCTTCTGACTTTGGGTACTGACAAAAAGAAAAAGAGGACAGGCAGTTATACCTATCCTCACCCATTATTTAGTTACGAACCTTTTACCCGCACTTGGAATAACCGCAGGATACACAGACCACGCAGCCGCCCTCATGGTTGATGGCTGCCCCACAGTCCGGACAGGTGGACTTTCCGTCACCCTTGACCATGGTACGGACAGCAGGTTTTGCCTCCCGATCCACCAATGTAGCGGCCAATTCCTTGGAACTCTGAGCTGAATCAGTAGTGTAATACTTTCTTATGACTTTGGCAATGGCATCGGGACAGGACGTTACTTTTACCCCTTCCCGGCGGATACATGCCGCACAGCGAATACCTTGGAGTTGCTCCAATATGGCATCCGTCGAAAGACCTGCCCGTAAAGCAATGGATACCAATCGCGCAGTTGCTTCGGACTGCGAGGCACACCCCCCCGCCTTGCCTGTATTTGTAAACACCTCACAGATACCGTGACCATCTGAGTTGACGCTTACATAAAGAGTGCCACAGCCAATCTTTACCTTCTCAGTAATTCCGGTGGTTATTTCAGGCCGGGGCCGCGGCACAATCTGTTTCTGCACCAACTCTTGTGCCCCGCCTGCTTCTGACCCGGCCTCCCGGCGGATATCGGTTCCCGTTGACAGAACCTGGGCCTCGCGGCTGCCGTCCCGGTAAACTGTCAATCCCTTACAACCCAATTTATAGGCCAACCGGTAAGCCTCGGCAATATCTTCCTCGGTTGCCGAATTGGCAAAATTGATAGTTTTGGACACGGCGTTGTCGGTATATTCCTGAAAGGCGGCCTGAATGCGTATATGCCATTCCGGTGGTATTTCATGGGCAGTAACAAACACATCTTTTACCCACGCCGGTATGGCTTTCACTGCATGCAGCGAGCCCGATTGGGCTACCTGCTTCATCAAGCCGGGCGAATAGAACCCTTCAGCCTTAGCCACATCTTCAAATAACGGATTAACTTCCACCAGTTCAGTTCCATCCATAACAGTCTTTGTGTAGGCGATGGCAAACAAGGGTTCTACGCCGCTGGAACTGGAACAAATCATCGAGATGGTTCCCGTAGGCGCAATGGTGGTAATTGTCGCATTTCGTAACTCCATGACGCCTTCATAAATGCTGCCTTTAAAGTTTGTAAATACACCGCGCTCCAAGGCCAGGCGGTTTGACTCCTTTCTAGCCTCGTTTCGGATGAAATTCATTAGCTTGCCTGCCAGTTGTTCAGCTTCAATTGAGCAGTAAGGTATACGCAGCTGAATCAAGAGGTCGGCAAAACCCATAACCCCCAGGCCTATTTTACGATTGGCCTTTACCACCTGTTCAATAGTATCCAGTGGATACTGGTTGGCATCAATTACGTCATCAAGGAACCTGGTGGCAAGCCGCGTAATCTTGGCCAGCCGTTTCCAGTCTACTTTGGGTTCATCTCCCTTATAATCGAGCATATTCTTCAGGTTCAATGAACCCAGGTTACAGGCTTCGTTGGGTAGGAGCGGCTGCTCTCCACATGGATTGGTTGCTTCGATTCCGCCCAAAGCTGGAGTGGGGTTGTCCTTGTTCAAACGGTCAAGAAAGATGATGCCGGGTTCGCCGTTTTTCCAGGCATGGGCAACAATCTTGTTAAAGACGTCTCTTGCCTGCAGCTGACCGGCTACTTCGTTGGTATGGGGGTCAATCAGATCGTAAGGCACATCTTTTTCCACAGCTTCCATAAACATCTCAGTAATGCCTACAGAAATATTAAAGTTGGTGATTTCGTTATTATCTACCTTACAGCTGATAAACTCCATAATATCGGGGTGATCCACCCGCAGGATACCCATATTCGCCCCACGTCTGGTGCCACCTTGCTTCACAGCCTCCGTGGCAGAGTTAAACACTTTCATAAAAGAAACCGGGCCCGAAGCTACCCCGCCCGTAGAGCGTACCGCCGAGTTCTTAGGCCGCAAACGCGAAAAACTAAATCCTGTCCCCCCCCCCGACTTGTGGATAATAGCAGCATTCTTAATGGCATCAAAAATTTTGTCCATGCTGTCTTCCACCGGGAGCACGAAACAGGCGCTCAGTTGGCCCAGTTCCCTGCCGGCATTCATCAATGTCGGAGAATTGGGCATAAAGTCCATCTCCACCATCAAGTTATAGAAATCTCTGGTAAGTTTGTCTACTTCACTCTTGGCCTTCCCGTATTGTGTTCTTTCAATCTCTGCCACAACCCGGGCTACCCGGTACAACATATCTTCAGCTCTTTCACAGACCTTACCATCAGCTTGCTTTAAGTAGCGCCTTTCCAAAACCTTGACAGCGTTCTGCGTTAGTTTTGCCTTGGGCCAGTCAGCCGGTAGCTTAATTTCATCCATGAATCTCTTACCCTCCATACAATACCTAGGACTTTCTATGCAGCAGTTCATTTAGCTCCTGCACAAAGCGATTAATATCTTTGAATTGCCGGTATACAGAAGCAAAGCGTATATAAGCCACTTCATCGATTCGAGCTAATTTATCCATTATCTGTTCGCCTATTTCATGGCTGGTAACTTCTCTCTCCATAGTATTACGCAATTTCTTTTCAATTTCATCTGTAGCCTGTTCAAGCATCTCTACTGGAATAGGTCTCTTCTCACATGCCTTCAGCATACCGTTAAAAATTTTGCTCCTGTCGAAAGGTTCCCTGCGACCGTCTTTTTTTACAATCATTAAAGGAATTTCGTCATATTTTTCATATGTGGTAAACCTTCGGTTACATTGATCACACTCCCGGCGGCGGCGAATAGCGGCGCCTTCGTCAACCTGACGGGAATCCAACACCTTACTTTCAAGGTGGCCACAGAATGGGCAGCGCATATTCAACCTCCCTAAATATAGTACCAACGTTATTGTAAGCCTCTATATATGGTGGTGTCAAGTAAAAATTTGGCATAAAAATGCCCGCTTTTCCAACTAAGCATAAACCCTTTTCAGGTAGCTTTCTCTGTTTGTTATTATTTTAGAGAAAAAATTGCACCCGCTACGACTGTTCGAAAATTGTCGTCAATGACGAAAAAACGATGTTCTATCACCTGGCTCCCTCACATACCAAGTGATACTTGGGCTGCAGGCCCTTTGACAATACAAAAAGACCCGACTCT
>JAJYNB010000332.1 GCA_021786555.1 Bacillota bacterium
AGTCAGGAGTCAGGAGTCAGGAGTCAGAATGACAATAGCTATCATTCGAAGTGTTCTGAATTCTGACTCCTGGATGCATAATCTCCGGGGAATTTGGTTAGGAATAATTTGATAAGGTTTAAGGGGGTACATATTGAATGGCGGAAGTAACTGCTGCGATGGTGAAAGAACTCCGCGAGCGTACCGGGGCGGGGATGATGGACTGCAAGAAGGCTCTGGCAAACACGGAAGGGAACATGGACAAAGCCATTGACTTCTTGCGGGAAAAAGGTCTTGCCGCGGCGGCCAAGAAAGAGGGCCGGATTGCTGCGGAAGGCATCGTTGATGCGTATATTCACGGCGGCGGCAGAATCGGTGTCCTGCTGGAAGTAAACTGTGAGACCGACTTCGTCTCCAAAGGGGACGAGTTTCGTGCTCTGGTCAAGGATTTGTCCATGCAGATAGCGGCTGCTAAGCCGGAGTATTTGAATAGAGAAGATGTGCCTGAGGCTGTGTTGCAGCACGAGCGGGACATTTTACGGGTTCAGGCGTTGAATGAAGGCAAGCCCGAAAAAATCGTGGACAAAATGGTTGAAGGCCGTATTGAAAAGTACTATAAAGAGTTTTGCCTGATGGAACAGCCCTTTGTTAAAGATACAGATAAGACTGTCAAGGACCTTGTTCTGGAAAAGACTGCCAAGATTGGCGAGAAGATTTCTGTTCGCCGTTTTGTGCGTTGGGAAATGGGTCAGGGACTGGAAAAGCGCCAGGATGATTTTGCCGCTGAAGTAATGAAGGAAATGAGCCGTTAATCCGGTTTGGAGTTAAGAGGACACCCGTTCCGGTGTTCTCTTTTTGCAAATTACCGGGTCTTCGGCGAAAGGAATTCAGGCCGATTTGTAGAAAGATATTTACGGAAGCGGGGTATTTCCTCTTATGACAAAATCAAAATACCAGCGTATTGTGCTCAAATTGAGCGGGGAAGCCCTGGCGGGAAGCTTGGGTTATGGCATCAATCAAGAAATTGTCAACAATATTGCCACACAGATGAAGGAAATAGTAGAAATGGAGGTTCAAGTGGCAATCGTTGTCGGCGGAGGCAATATCTGGCGCGGTATTGCGGGCAGCGCAGGCGGAATGGACAGGGCTACAGCGGACTACATGGGCATGCTGGCTACAGTGATGAACGCCCTCGCCTTGCAGGATGGTCTGGAAAAGCACGGCGTGGATACCAGGGTGCAGTCGGCCATCGACATGCGGCAGGTAGCTGAACCCTATATCCGGCGGCGGGCTATCCGGCACTTGGAAAAGGGACGGGTGGTTATCTTCGCCGCCGGTACGGGCAACCCTTACTTTTCCACCGATACTACCGCAGCTCTGCGGGCCGCAGAGATTGAAGCGGAAGTGATTTTAATGGCCAAACGGGTGGACGGGGTCTATGATTCCGACCCCTTGAAAAATGAGGGCGCGACAAAATTTGAGGATTTGACTTATATCGAAGTTCTCAACAAGGGCCTGGGTGTGATGGACTCCACGGCAACATCCCTGTGTATGGATAACAGCATACCCCTTATAGTGTTTAATTTAAATGAACAGGGGAACATCCGCAAAGTAATTCAGGGTGAAAAAATCGGAACCTATGTTGGGAGGTAAAGTCAATGATCCGGGAAATTATGCAAGATGCTGAGGACAGGATGAAAAAAGCCCTTGATGCCTTGCGCAGGGAGTATGGCACCTTGCGTGCAGGCCGGGCCAATCCTAGTTTGTTGGACAAGGTCAGCGTGAATTATTACGGTGTGCCTACTCCTGTCAACCAACTGGCTAACATCTCGGCGCCCGAGCCCCGGTTGCTGGTTATCCAGCCCTGGGACAAATCCTCCCTGCCCACAGTGGAAAAGGCGATTTTAAAATCGGACCTTGGACTCACTCCGTCCAGCGATGGTCAGGTGATCCGTATTGCTATTCCCCAGCTAACCAAGGAAAGACGCAGCGAACTGGTTAAGGTTGTTAAGAAAAAGGCCGAGGAGACCCGGGTAGCCATCCGCAATATCCGTCGGGATGCCAATGACCACATTAAGCTGATGGAAAAGGAACACGAGGTTTCCGAGGACGAAGCCAAAAAGGCCCAGGAGGATATTCAAAAGGCAACGGACAAATTTGTCAAAGAAGTAGATCATGTCTTGGAAGTCAAAGAACAGGAAATCATGGAAGTCTAGGAAATGCTTCGGGGTCAGAATTCAGGAGTCAGGAGTCAGCATACAGAATTCTGAATTCTGAATTAGAGATAGGCAGGATATCCCGAAGTATTCTGAATTCTGACTCCTGAATTCTGAATTCTTCACAAAGGGGTTTTAGATATGCTGCCCGATGTCGTGGCTTTGGAACTGACGGAAGCCAAAAAAGTGCTTGAGGATTCCGCAAGTGGAGATGTACAAGTTAAAATTACCCGGCCGCCCCGGGGCGGTGAGCCTGTGGGTGAGGCGAGGATAGTACGGCAAAGAACTGTGGCTGGCGGGATGTGCGAATTGATCATTGCTTATAGGGATTATTCGGGAGTAAAATGATATACATCATTTTGCGCGAAACATGCCTGCAATGTGGAATCTGTACTGACTCCTGTCCGATTGGAGCGATCCGGCTCACAGAGGGTGTTTATTTTATCCACCCTGATATGTGTACGGGATGCCGGATTTGTCTAACTGCATGCCCGCTGGGAGCTATTCAGGCCCAGACAGAAACAACCCCCTGAGACAGGGGGTTTTTAATAATCCGGGAGCAGGGCCTGTTGCGGAGGTTAGTTTGGTGGACTTACGACAGTTCTGGGCAAAATTTAACAGAAATAAGGCTGCTGAGGAAACCGAGGCAGACCTGCTTGGCGCACTGAATAATCTTCCCAGGCACGTGGCAATTATTATGGACGGCAACGGACGTTGGGCCCGAAAAAGGGGCCTGCCCCGCAGTTTAGGACATAGAGCAGGAGTGGAGGCCCTGCGTACCACGGTAAAAACGTGTTCCAATCTTGGTCTGGAGGTCCTGACTGTTTACGCCTTTTCTACGGAAAACTGGAAGAGACCCCGGGATGAAGTAAATATTTTAATGGACCTGTTAATCGAGTACTTGCAGCGGGAAACGGACGACCTCCACCGTAACAATGTACGGATACGGGCTATCGGGTGTCTGAGCGAGCTTCCCCGGGCAGCCCAGGCGGAACTGGCCCGGGCAGGGAAAATGACTGCAAAAAACTCCGGATTGGTTCTAAACCTCGCTTTGAATTATGGCGGCAGAGTAGAGATAATTAATGCCGCCCGGGAGATAGCTGAGCTGGTTAAGAAGGAAAAGTGCCAACCGGAAGACATAAATGAAGAGCTGTTTGCGGGATTTCTTTACACCGCAGGTTTGCCAGACCCTGATCTTCTAATCAGAACTTCAGGGGAAATGAGAATTAGCAATTATTTGCTCTGGCAGTTGGCCTATTCAGAAATCTATATAACTGACACCCTTTGGCCTGATTTTAACAAGATTCAATTGCTCAAGGCCTTACTGGTTTACCAACAGCGTGACCGCCGGTACGGAGGACTGAAATCATAGCTATTAAGAATTACTTTAGGGTCAGAATTCAGAACTCAGAAGTCAGGAGTCAGAATGAGATATTATCTAGAAACATTCTGACTACTGACTACTGACTACTGACTACCTGACATGTAACAATATCCCATTGATCTAATTAGTGCTTAAACGGCGGTGATCTGATGCTTCTGACACGTGTAATCAGTGCTGTGGTCTTAGGACCCCTATTACTTTATTTTGTCTATATGGGTGGCGCTTTCCTCCTTTTCATCACAGCCGTGTTAGCGTTACTGGCTTTGCACGAGTTGTTCGAGATGGTTGCAGGACTAGGCCTGAAAACCTGGAAAATTTCCGGATACGTCGGCGGATTAATACTGGTCCTAGGAGCATACCTTGAACAAGGCAGGTTTTTGTTATTTCTGTTTGTCCTGTGGCTAATTTATTGCCTGGTGTTTTTTGTCTTCAGTTATCCCCAACAGCGGATTGAAGACTTGTCTTTTAATTTTTTGGCTATAACCTATGTGGTGCTGCTCTTTTCCCATATCATTTTGCTGAGAGGGCTAAACCAGGGGATCTATCTGACTTTCCTCGCCATCGGCTTGACCTGGGCAACGGATACGGGAGCCTATTTTGTGGGCCGGGCCATGGGAAGGCACAAGCTGGCTCCCCGGGTAAGTCCCAACAAAACGGTGGAAGGGGCAATAGGCGGGGTTCTTGTTGCGGTTGCCGTGGCCTTTGCTGCCGGTAGGATGCTGCCGGACAAAAGTCTTACTCCCGGGATTATGTTTGTGCTGGCCGTAGCCGTAGGTATCAGTGCACAATTGGGTGATTTGGTGGAATCAGCCCTAAAACGCTTTGCAGGCGTAAAGGATTCGGGCTGGCTGATTCCGGGTCACGGCGGGGTACTGGACCGCTTTGACAGTATCCTTTTTAGCATCCCTGCGGTATACTACCTTTTTATGGTACTGATAATAAGTTGAGGTGTGGGATATGGCGCAAAACCGCAAGAAGCATACCTTGGCGGATAACCTAAACCGCCTTGCCCTAGTAACCTTGGTGCTGGTGATACTGAAGGTGTTCACCTTCTTTTTCCAGTCTTTTTTGCCTATATTTATGGACGTTGTGCAACAGCTGGCGGCGGCGCTCTTTCCTTTCATTCTAGCGCTTCTGTTAGCGGTCTTGCTGGAACCGGTGGTACAGCGCATTACAGCTTTTACAAAAATGCGCCGCAGCCACGCATCCCTGCTGTCCTTACTGCTGGTATACGGCGTGTTGGGACTGCTGCTGTTTGCCGTAATAAACAGGCTGCACACAGAACTGTCCAACTTGGCGGTTTCTTTTCCGTCCTATGATCAAATTGTGGCTTATCTGTCCGGAAAAATCCAAAAAGTGCAGTACCTGATCAACCTCAATCCCAACGTCAAAGATGCGGTATTGAACAGCACCCAGGACATGTTTGCACATTTGAAAACCTGGGCCTCGGCCACCAGTGTATTTTTGCTAAGAGTCTTGGCAGCCCTGCCAGGGACTCTGGCGGTTTTCTTAATTGCGGTAATTGGGACTTATTTTATCAGCGCCGATTTTCCCCGGGTAAAAGGGTTTCTGCACTCAATTTTTCCCCGTACCTGGAAAGGCGGTGTCCGCATTGTTTCGACCGACTTAGGTGCGGCTGTTGCAGGGTTTCTCAAAGCGGAGCTTACTCTAATAGGGATTACTATGGTCCTAACTACCGTAGGATTGTTTCTGCTGGGCTTGGATTACGCTTTTACGATTGGCGTTTTGACAGGCTTACTTGACCTGATGCCGGTAGTCGGCACAGGACTTTTGTTCTTGCCCTGGATCTTCTGGAATCTCTTAATCGGACAGGTAGCCTTTGGCATCAAGCTGGCAGTAGTTTGGGGGATAATCGTGGCAGTGCGCCAGGTGTTGGAACCAAAACTGCTGTCAAGAAATATTGGACTCGACCCTCTGCCCACGCTGATATCCATGTATGTTGGCGCCAAGCTGTTAGGGGGATGGGGGTTAATCCTTGGACCTGCGCTGGTGATTATTTACCAAGCCCTAGCGAGGGCTGGGGTGTTTCAGGGTCCGCGGGAATAGGAGTTTACGATGAGCAAAAAAATCTCAATTCTTGGGTCCACCGGCTCTATCGGCAGGCAGACCTTGGAAGTGGTGGATGAGTTCCCGGACCGGTTCCAGGTGGTAGCCCTGGCTGCCGGATCCAATGTGGACTTGCTGACCGAGCAGGCGCTTCGTTATCGCCCTCTT
The DNA here is from genome assembly GCA_021786555.1 of Bacillota bacterium. Classification (GTDB taxonomy): domain Bacteria; phylum Bacillota; class Desulfitobacteriia; order Desulfitobacteriales; family JAJXUE01; genus JAJZPO01. The sequence continues at coordinate 5,815 of JAJYNB010000332.1, forward strand.
CAGGTGGCGATTATGGACGAAAGCAGGGCAGGCAAACTTGCCCAGAACCTGGCCGGACTAAATATAGAAGTTGTAGCCGGTTTGGACGGATTGACTGCGGCAGCCACCAACAGCAAGGCGAAGCTGGTGGTGACTGCGGTCTCCGGCTGCATCGGACTGGTACCTACTCTCAGCGCCATCCGCGCCGGCAAGAATATTGCACTGGCCAACAAGGAAACCCTGGTGGCCGCAGGTGCCCTGGTGAAAGCGGAGGCGGAAAAGCACGGGGTGGATATCCTGCCAGTTGACAGTGAACATTCGGCTATTTTCCAATGCCTGGCAAGGGAAAACCGGGCGGTTTCGCGGCTAATCCTCACCGCTTCCGGCGGGCCCTTCCGCGGCCGCAGCAGAAGTGAACTGCTAAAGGTGAAGAGAGCTGAAGCCCTGAAGCACCCCAACTGGGCCATGGGTGAAAAGATTACCATTGATTCGGCTACCATGATGAACAAGGGCTTGGAGGTCATCGAAGCTCACTGGCTGTTTGGGGTTGACTGGGAACAGATTTCAGTACTGGTACATCCGCAAAGTATTATCCATTCCATGGTAGAGTATGAGGACGGTTCGATCCTGGCCCATCTGGGCCGACCCGATATGCGGATTCCAATTCAATATGCTCTGTCCTATCCGGAACGGGCTGGGAACACCCTGCCCAAGTTGGACTTGGCGGGTAAAACCTTGAGTTTTGAAGCGCCGGACGTGGAAGCGTTTCCGGCCCTGGCTTTGGCTTTTGGGGCCGGCCGGCGGGGTGGGACCCTTCCCGCGGTGATGAATGCCTCCAATGAAGCAGCTGTGAACCTGTTCCTGCAGGAACAGGTCAGTTTCCCTGAGATTACCCGGTTGGTGGAGGAGGTCATGTCCCGCCACACAGTGGTGGATGCCCCTAACCTGGAGCAGATTCTTGCCTCTGACGCATGGGCCAGGGAAGAAACCCTGAGGCTGGCCGCAATCCATAGGAGTGCACCCTGAAGTTCGATGTCCGACGTCCGAAATCCGAGGTCCGAGTCCACGATATGACCTTTGGGTACGGTTCATCGTCCAACCTACTGAGGTTTTTATCTACTGATGGTGCCGCCAGACGGCTGTAAACAAATAGTATACCTGAATCGACCCGAAAGGACGTGTTCTTATTGGTAACAGCTCTTGCATCCATATTTGTGTTCGGCCTGCTGATTATGGGCCATGAATTGGGACACTATACCGTAGCCAGACTGTGCGGGGTACGGATTTTGGAATTCAGCATGGGTATGGGGCCAAAAGTTTTGGGCTGGACCAGGAAAGGAACCCTGTATGCCTTACGGCTCCTGCCTCTTGGCGGTTTCGTTCGGATGGCTGGCATGGATGAAGGGGAAGAGGGCATAGCTCCGGCCAGTGATACGGGGAGTTTCATGAACAAAAGCGTACTGCAGCGAATGGGCATCATTTTTGCCGGACCGCTTATGAATTTTGTTCTGGCCCTTCTCCTGTTTGTGGCGGTGTTTACCTTTATCGGGGTGCCGGTACAATCGGATTCCAATGTAATCGGTGATGTCATGAAGGATAAGCCGGCCGCGGCTGCCGGTCTGCAGCCAAATGACAAAATTATTGAGATTAACGGGGTTAAGACACCCAAATGGGAAGACTTGACTCGGATAATTTACCAGAGCAGCGGCAAAGAACTGACCCTGAGCGTGGAACGTAAAGGCCAGATCAAGCAGATTAAGGTCACTCCGCAGTATGATCCAAAAAACAAAGTATCTATTATAGGGGTCCTGGCGTCCACAGCCTACGAGAAAAAGGGGACCATTGATGCGGCAGTATTTGGTGTAGAAGGCACCTATCGCTTCACGAAGTTTATCATCATCAGCCTGTTTGAAATGATTACCGGCAAAATGCCTGCCGATGTGGGAGGGCCAGTGGCAATCGTAAACGCTATTGGCCAGGGAGCTGCTCAAGGTTGGGCCTATCTTCTCCAACTAACGGGCATGCTGAGTATTCAACTGGGCCTGCTCAACCTGTTCCCGATTCCCGCGTTGGACGGCAGCAGGCTGGTCTTTTTGGGCGTGGAAGGTCTTAGAGGCAAACCCCTGGACCCGGCCAAAGAAAACTTTATTCATCTGGTCGGTTTTGCCCTGCTTATTTTGCTGATGATTGTAATCACGTATAATGATATCCTGCGCCTCATTGGCGGCAAGGCTTAGCGGAGGACCCAATGTTACAGAGTAAACGGAGAAAGTCCCTGCAGGTCAGGGTTGGCCCGGTACTCATAGGGGGTAATGCGCCGGTGGTGGTTCAGTCCATGACCAACACCGATACACGGGATGTGAAGGCTACGCTTAGCCAGATAGGCGAGTTGGCGGCGGCAGGTTGTGAACTGGTAAGACTTGCTGTGGTGGACTCCGGGGCCGCTGCAGCGCTAAAGGAAATTAAAGGGCGCTCGCCTTTACCGCTCATCGCTGACATCCACTTTGACTACCGCCTGGCCCTGCAAGCGTTGGACAACGGAGTCGACGGATTGCGCCTCAACCCGGGCAATATTGGTGAGGCATGGAAGGTAAAAGAGGTCGTCAGGGCTGCCAAAGAGCGCCAGGTTCCAATCCGCATCGGGGTTAACGCGGGATCTCTGGAAAAAGAACTCTTGGCCAAGTACCAAGGCCCCAGCGCCAGGGGAATGGTGGAGAGCGCCCTGGGACATATCAGGCTGCTGGAGGACCTGGATTTCAGCCTGATTAAGGTTTCCCTGAAGGCGTCGCATGTGCCGCTGATGATAGATGCCTATAGGATGCTGGCAGGAGAGGTTCTGTATCCCCTCCATCTTGGGGTAACCGAAGCGGGAACCGTGCGTTCCGGTACTATCAAGTCGGCAGTGGGAATAGGCGCCTTGTTGGCCGAGGGCATAGGGGACACTGTCAGGGTATCCCTCACGGGCGACCCAGTGCCGGAAATCGGCGTGGCTTATGACATTCTTAAGTCCCTAGGCTTACGGCAAAGAGGGGGGGAAATCGTCTCCTGCCCTACTTGCGGACGCTGTCAGATCAACCTGGCTCCTTTGGCAGAAAAAGTAGAAGAGAGGCTGCAATCTGTGGACAAGCCCTTAAAGGTTGCAGTTATGGGCTGCGTCGTTAATGGACCGGGGGAAGCGAGGGAAGCGGATATAGGCATTGCCGGCGGGAAGGGAGTAGGTCTGGTGTTTCGCAAAGGGGAAGTTATCGCCAAAGTACCGGAAAGCCAACTGCTGGAAGTGCTGTTTAAGTATATCGACCAAATGGACCGGGAACCGTGACATCAAGAAGCGGCAACAAATGAGCAAAGGGGAAATAGTTCAATGCGAATCAGTCAACTGTTGATACCGACCTTAAGGGAAACGCCTGCCGAAGCTGAGGTGGTAAGCCACCAGCTGATGGTCCGGGCCGGGTTTATCCGCAAAGCGGCTGCCGGAATTTATACCTACCTGCCTCTTGCCACGCGGGTTATTCAAAAGATTTCCCGCATTGTCAGGGAAGAAATGGACGAGAAAGGGGGGCAGGAGGTGTTGCTTCCTATTGTCCAGCCGGCAGAGCTGTGGAAGGAGACGGGCCGGTGGGATGTGTATGGGGATGAAATGTTCCGGCTTAAAGACAGGCACCAGCGAGAATTCTGTTTGGGACCTACCCACGAAGAGATTACCACCGACTTGGTGCGGGGAGAAATCAGGTCCTACAAGCAGCTTCCTCTACTACTGTACCAGATACAAAATAAATACAGAGATGAACGGCGCCCCAGGTTCGGCCTGATGCGGGGGCGGGAATTTATCATGAAGGACCTTTACTCCTTTGACCGGGATGAAGCGGGAGCGCAGGAGAGCTACCGGAAAATGTACGACGCCTATACGCGCGTATTTACCAGGTGCGGTCTGACTTTTCGCCCCGTATTGGCGGATGCGGGCGCCATAGGCGGCAGCGGTGGAACGCACGAGTTTATGGTCCTGGCAGAGTCAGGCGAGGCGGCGGTTGTGTATTGTTCCGAGTGTGATTACGCAGCAAACGTCGAAAGAGCTGAGTGCAGCCCAAAACCTGAGGTTGTAACAAAAGATCCGATGGAAATCGCTTTGGTGTCCACACCAGGGGTTAAGACCGTCGATGGCCTGACCAAGTTTCTGCAAAGGGGAGCAGAACAGCTCATCAAGACGCTGGTTTACCAAGCTGATAAACGTATGGTAATGGTATTGGTCAGAGGGGACAGGGAAGTGAACGAGATCAAACTGAGTAACTTCCTGGGTGGCCCATTGACGCTGGAATTAGCCTCGCCTGAAGCTGTCAATGCTCTTTGCGGCTGCGAGACGGGTTATGTGGGACCGGTTGGGGTGAAAGATGTTGAAATCATCGCCGATGCCGAGGTTCCTCTAATGGTTAACGCCGTGACCGGGGCCAATAAAGCAGGGTATCACCTTACAGGTGTCAATCCAGGGCGGGATTTCACAATCGGCAGGGTAGCGGACTTGCGCACTGTTGAGGCAGGCGAGCCTTGTCCCAAGTGCAGCCAACCCCTGCTGGCAGCCAGGGGCATTGAGGTGGGCCAGGTTTTTAACCTGGGAACCAAGTACAGCAAGGCATTGGGGGCCAGGTATCTGGATGAAAACGGTAAAGAAAAGTTGATGGTAATGGGCTGTTACGGTATAGGGGTAACCCGGACCATGGCGGCTGCAATCGAGCAGAATCATGACGCAGACGGCATAAAATGGCCCATGCCCATTGCACCTTTTCATATAGTCGTTGTTCCGGTGAGTCTGAAAGACCAAGCGGTGGCAGAGGCGGCAGAAAAGCTTTATCAGGATCTGAAGGCGTTGGGTCTGGAAGTGATAATTGATGACAGGGATGAGCGACCTGGCGTGAAGTTCAAGGATGCCGACTTGATTGGTTATCCACTGAGGGTAACTGTAGGCGCCAAGACCCTGCAGGAAGGAAAAGTGGAGATCAAATCCCGGCACAGCGGCGTGGTGGATCTGATTGCGTTGGGTGAGGCAGCATCATACCTGCAGCGCATCATAGAAACATCAATTTAATGCCGCGCCGGCCCGTAGTTTACAACCACCCTAGGCAGCGCGCGTATGAGCATAAAGCTTCTCGAAATCAGGGAACAGCTGCGTAAGTCGCACTGTTCCCTGATTTATCCTGCCAGCTGCACTTAAATTCAACGGACTCCAAGGAGGGGATGAATATGAACAGAGGCGCCAGCCTTGCCCTGATTAATGCTATAGTGTGGGATGATTTTGCTCCGGGAGCCGCTGAGGTGCTGCGCCAGGGCAGCGTTCAAAGGGTGGAATTGATTAGAGGCAAGGGCAAATGGGTAGTTTACCTCTGCCTGGCGGATATCGTACACCCCAGCGAACTGGATAAACTGGCATCCAATATGTGTTCCCTCGTTGAAGGCATCAAGTGTGTGGAAATTGTACCTTGCTTTGAAGGCTGGGGCACTAGCCTGGAAACCCTGTATTCCAAGCACTGGGACATGGTAATGGCGGAATTGACCAGACGCCTGCCTGCCTTGGCCGGCGCCACGTGTCAGGCGCAGGGAATGGTGCTGCATATCCGCGTTGCCAATGAGGTGAATCGGCAGCACCTGAAAGCCAAGGGATGCGGGTCCCTGATCAAGAGGTACTTGCACCAAGCCTTTGGCCTGGAGACAGAGGTCCTGCTGGAACTTGACCCCGGGGCTGCCAGGACGGAGGAAATCATTTCCCAGGCCATGGAGGTTGAAAAGCAGATTCTGGCGCAAATCCGTCAGGAGGAAGATAAACCCTCCCCCAAAGCCAAGGGGAAAGATGAGGCTATTTACGGCCGCATGTTCAAAGGAGAGCCAGTGCCGTTGCGGGAAGTGCAGGACGAGGAAAAACTGTTGATTGTCCAGGGTGAGGTTTTTGGCCTTGAAAGCCGTAATCTAAAAAGCGGCAGAACTCTGCTGATTTTCAGCGTTTCGGATAATACCGATTCAATTTCGGTCAAGATTTTTGAGGAAGAAGGCGGGACTTTGACCGAATCCGGTATTCTGAGAGATGGAAGCTGGGTCAAGGTAAGAGGTCCTGTCCAATATGATAAATTTTCCCAGGAACTGACTCTTATGGCCCGGGATATAATACCGGCGATGCCCGTTGTGCGGCTGGACGAAGCGGAGCAAAAGCGGGTCGAACTCCACCTGCACACTAAAATGTCCTCCATGGATGGTGTGAGCAGCGTATCCGCCCTGATTAAGCGGGCGGCCATGTGGGGGCATCAGGCTGTCGCCATTACAGACCACGGGGTGGTGCAGGCTTTTCCTGAAGCCATAGAGGCCGCACAAAAGGCAGGCATCAAGCTGATTTACGGGGTGGAGTGCTACCTGGTAGATGATGATTCCGGCTCAGACGTTCCACTGGAACAGAGAAAGTCCAGACACTGCATCTTGCTCGCAAAGAATACCAAAGGTTTATACAACCTCTACCAACTGATAACCAAATCTCACTTGACCTATTTCCACCGCACGCCCCGGATGCCAAAAAGTCTGGTTCGATCGTTGCGGGAAGGCCTGATGATTGGTTCTGCCTGCGAGGCTGGCGAATTGGTGAGAGCTTATCTGGACGGGGCCGGGCGCGAGGAGTTATTGAAAATTGCCCGTTTTTACGATTACCTGGAAATTCAGCCAACGGGTAATAACCAATTTCTCCTGACGAACGGCAGATTTGACTCTGTAGAAGGCCTAAGGGACATTAACCGGACTATCGTCAGCCTGGGTGATGAATTGGGTAAACCGGTAGTGGCTACGGGTGATGTGCATTTTCTGGACCCGGAGGATGAGATTTACCGTCGCATCTTGATGGCCGGCAAAGGCTTTGAAGATGCCGACGAGCAAGCTCCGCTCTATTTCAAAACCACAAATGAAATGCTGGAGGAGTTTAGCTACTTCGGCGAGGCGAAAGCCCGGGAGGTAGTAGTCTCCAACCCTGTAGCTATAGCTGAACAGGTCGAAAAGATGAAGCCTTTCCCCGATGACCTCTTTTCGCCGGTCATCCCAGGGGCAGAAGAGCAAATTCAGAGTATGAGCTGGTCCAGGGCCAGGGAACTCTATGGTGAGCCGCTGCCGGAAGCAGTGCAAAAGAGGATTGATAAGGAGCTCAACTCCATTATTAATAATGGATTTTCCGTACTGTACCTGATTGCTCATCTGCTGGTGAAAAAATCAAATGAAGACGGCTACCTGGTGGGTTCGCGGGGTTCCGTCGGTTCATCTCTGGTGGCGACCTTCACCGGTATTACGGAGGTCAACCCGCTGCCCCCTCATTACCGCTGCGGTAATTGCCGGCATAGTGAGTTCATTGATAACGGTTCCTATGGTTCAGGTGCAGACCTGCCAGACAAACAATGCCCGGTCTGCGGGTCAAAGCTGGACAAGGACGGGCATGATATTCCGTTTGAGACCTTTCTTGGTTTTAAAGGAGACAAAGTACCTGATATTGACCTAAACTTCTCAGGCGACTACCAACCCCGCGCCCATAGGTACACGGAAGAACTGTTCGGCAAGGAGAACGTATTTCGTGCAGGCACTATTGCCACCATTGCCGACAAAACAGCCTTTGGCTTTGTGAAAAATTACCTGGATGAACGGGGAATCCGCGTCCGCACAGCCCATATGAACAGGCTGGTAACAGGCTGTTCAGGGGTCAAACGTACCACTGGGCAGCACCCCGGCGGTTTGATGGTCATTCCGAAAGAGTGTGACGTGCACGATTTTACACCGTTGCAGCATCCCGCCGACGATGCCAAATCCGAAACCATTACCACCCACTTCGATTACCACTCCATCTCGGGACGCCTGGTGAAGCTGGATATTCTGGGGCATGACGACCCAACAGTAATCAAAATGCTGGAAGACCTGACAGGGGTTGACGCCAAGAAAATCCCTCTGGATGACCAAAAGACCATGTCCCTGTTCTCTTCGCCTGAGGCCCTGGGGGTAAGCCCTGAAGAAATCAACTCCAAGACTGGGACTTACGGTATTCCGGAATTTGGCACCAAGTTCGTGCGCCAAATGCTGGAGGACACCCAACCCAAAACTTTTTCGGACCTGGTACGGATCTCCGGCTTGTCCCACGGCACCGATGTGTGGCTGGGCAACGCCCAGGAACTGGTGCGCAGCGGTACGGCCGGAATTTCCGAGATTATTGCCTGCAGGGATGATATTATGGTCTATTTGATTTATAAGGGACTTGAGCCGGGCAGGGCCTTTAAGATTATGGAAGGAGTACGCAAGGGCAAGGGTGTTAAAGAAGAGGACATCGACGAAATGAAGTCGAAAGGGGTGCCCGACTGGTATATTGATTCCTGCCTGAAGATTAAATACATGTTCCCCAAGGCCCATGCCGTAGCTTATGTCACCATGGCCTTCCGCATTGCCTGGTTTAAAGTCTATTATCCGGCAGCCTTTTACGCCACTTTTTTTACGGTCAGGGCCGATGAATTCGATGCCAACTTAATCTGCCAGGGGCATCATGCCTGCAGAAGAAAAATCGAAGAGATTGAGCGCAAGGGCAATGACGCTTCGGCCAAGGAGAAAAATCTAGCTACAATTTTGGAACTGGCGGTGGAGATGTTCTGCCGGGGTATAGGGATGGAACGGGTAAATCTGATGCGTTCCGAAGCCACCTTGTTTAAGCTGACGGGACAGGGTCTGCTGCCGCCTGGCCTCGCCCTGCAGGGCCTGGGCCAGGCTGCAGCAAACTCCATAGTTGGGGCACGGGAGGTGTCGAACTTCGGCTCTGTGGAAGATTTGCGTCTTAATGCCCGTCTCAGCAAAACGGTAATCGAGATCCTCGAGAACCATGGCTGTCTGAAAGAACTACCCGAGACCAACCAGATATCACTCTTCTAGCGGGCAGGAGTCTGGGGTCAGGAGTCAGAATTCAGAAGTCAGGAGTCAGAATTTTGCATGCTGCTCAGCGGCGCTGCGAGATGAGTGAACTCGTTCAACTAAAGTTGAACATCGAGACTTCGGTGGGGGAGTCTACCCCCACCGAAGCAGGGTACGGGGTACCACTCCCACTTGTAGAAGTGGGAGTCTCACGATTGGATGAAACTTTTTCGCTGTGTTTCCGAGAAGAAATCAGGAGCTTGGAGTCAGGAGTTTATCGCTTAAATAATTCTAAATTCTGACTCCTGAATTCCTCTGATTAGGAATACCGAAGATTTCCCCCTTGCCTATCAGGATTTACCATGTTATAATAATCATGGTTAAGTTTTCTGTGTACAACTTTGCTCCCGGGTAACAAGAGTGGGTAACAACCCGCTCTTTTATATTACTGCTGCCTCAGCGGGACGGTATATTTTGGCAGGGCAGAATGAAAACTAGTTTTTAGGGAAACACCGTGCAAAAATACGTTATTCGGGATAACCGGGAAGGTGGTTTCTTGCTTTGAAAAGCCGGGTTGAAGCTCAGGTTGCAGCACTGGTAGAACCATACATTGAAGAACAGGGATTGGAACTTGTTGATGTGGAGTACGTTAAAGAGGGTTCCCACTGGTATCTGAGGATTTTTATTGACAAGGAGGGCGGAGTGGATCTGAATGACTGCCAGCGAGTAAGCCAAGCTATAGGTGTCAAGTTGGACCAGGCAGACCCAATTAGCCAAGCCTATATGCTGGAGGTGTCCTCGCCGGGGCTGGAAAGACCTCTGAAGAAAGACGCTGACTTTGTCAGGTTCAAGGGTGAACTGGTGACAGTTCACACCTTTGCGCCTTTTCAGGGATTTAAGGAGTTCACAGGCTACCTGGCAGGGTTGGAGAATGATCAAATTATGCTCAAGTTCCAGGAACAAACAATTTCCATCCCGCGGGAGCAGGTTAGCAAGGCCCATCTGGCGTTAGAAGAAACAAATTTTAGCGGAATTGGGCCATTTACAATAGAATAAGGAGGAAAGCAAAAAATGAATATGGAGTTTATTGAGGCCCTGCAGGAGCTGGAAAAGCAAAAAGGGATTGCCGCCGAAGTGCTGTTGGAAGCTATCGAGGCTGCCCTCATCTCTGCTTACAAGAAGAATTTCGGTTCCCTGCAGAATGTCCGGGTGCATATCGAGCGGGCCAGCGGAGAAATCAAGGTCTTTGCCCGTAAGACTGTATTGGAGGAAGTGAGCGATCCTCGGGCGGAAGTTAGCTTAACAGAAGCCAGACAATCCGATCCCAACTATGAGTTAGGGGACGTGGTGGAATACGAAGTGACTCCCCGCGACTTTGGCCGCATTGCAGCCCAGACTGCCAAACAGGTGGTGGTGCAGCGGATCAGGGAAGCGGAGAGGGGCCTCGTTTACGACGAATTTATAAATCGTGAAGGCGATATTGTCACCGGTACGGTACAGCGGATGGAACAAAAGAACGTGTTCATCGATCTGGGGAAAGCCGAAGCAGTGCTTGGCCCCCAGGAGCAGATACCTGGAGAAAACTATCACCATAATGACCGGGTAAAGACCTATATCGTCGAGGTCAAGAAAACCACCAAGGGTCCACAGATTCTGGTGTCGCGTACCCATCCCGGCTTGTTGAAGCGCCTGTTTGAACTGGAAGTTCCAGAAATCTTTGACGGTGTGGTTGAAATCAGGGCGGTGGCCCGGGAGGCGGGGGCCCGTTCCAAGATTGCAGTAGCTTCCAGAGACGAAAATGTAGATCCCGTGGGGGCCTGCGTAGGGCCGAAAGGTATGCGGGTTCAGACCATCGTCACGGAGTTGAAGGGTGAAAAGATTGATATCGTTAAATGGGCCCAGGAACCAGAAAAATTTGTCGCTAACGCCTTATCACCGGCTAAAGTCCTTTCGGTAACTGTAAAGGAAAATGAAAAAATTGCTCAGGTCGTGGTGCCGGACTACCAGCTATCCCTGGCCATTGGCAAGGAGGGCCAAAATGCCCGGCTGGCGGCCAAACTGACCGGCTGGAAGATAGATATCAAAAGCGAAAGCCAGGCTCAGCAGTATCAGGAACAATTTTACGATGAGTACGGCGAAGAGTATTCCGAAGAGGAATATTACGGCGAAAACTACGCTGAAGGGGAATATACCGAAGGGGAATATACCGAAGGGGAATATACCGAAGGGGAATATACCGAAGGGGAATATACCGAAGGGGAATATACCGAAGGGGAATATACCGAAGGGGAATATA
>JAJYNB010000027.1 GCA_021786555.1 Bacillota bacterium
TGAACCTGTTCTTAAAGCTGACACAAAAATGAGTCAGACGGGGACGGTTCTCGGCTGACTCAGGTTGGCTACCCCAAAAGACCCAGAAAGGCCGTTCAAAAACGAGCATAGCGCGAAGCCTGTCCTGCCGACACCGGAGGCGTACTTGGACGTACGTTGAGGATGCCGGCAGGACCGGCGACAAAGCTAGGCGAAGTTTTTCAACGGCCGTCTAATCCACAAAGTCGAATTCCAGGTCCGCAATCCTTACCTTACTGCCGTGGATTGCTCCCGCCTGGCGCAGAGCAGCTTCTACGCCCATAGCTTTGAGGATGTTCTGAAAGCGGCGGACACCGCCTTCGGTTTCAAAATTGGTCATGGCTACGTGCCTGTCCAGTTCCCGGCCGCTCACCACCAGAACATCCCCATCCCGCTCGATGCTGAAGCGCTGCTCCGGTCTGGCCTGGACCAGTCTGGGCTCAGCCACAGCCACAGGCTCTGGGACATTCACCCTAAGGTCAGCCAGGAGCTGCCCAACCCGCAGCATCAAGGCTCTGACCCCTTCCCCTGTAGCAGCAGAAAGCGGGTAAATCTCAAACTCGCCCGCCAGCTGTTCTTTAAGCCGGGCCAGGTTCTCCTCTGCGCCGGGAATGTCCATCTTGTTGGCCGCGATTACCTGAGGCCTTCTGGCCAATTCCGGATTGTGCAGTTCCAGTTCCCGCTGGATTACCCTGTAATCTTCCAGAGGGTCCCTTTCTTCACTGCCCGAAATGTCCAATACATGAATCAACAGGCGAGTGCGCTCCGTATGGCGCAAAAACTCGTGGCCCAAACCCGCTCCGGTATGGGCTCCTTCGATTAAGCCGGGAATATCAGCCATGACAAAACTAAATCCATCCTCCAACTCCACAACCCCCAGGTTCGGTGTGAGGGTGGTGAAGTGGTAATCGGCAATCTTTGGCCTGGCGGCAGACACCTGGGAAATCAAGGTGGATTTGCCTACATTCGGGAAGCCCACCAAGCCCACATCGGCCAGCACTTTTAATTCCAGGTTAAGCCATCTTTCCTCTCCCGGCTCACCCTTTTCCGAGGTAGTGGGGGCTTTGTTGGCATTGGACATAAACCGGGCGTTTCCCCGGCCGCCCCGGCCCCCCCGGGCTACCACCGCCACCTGGCCGTGATGGACAATGTCAGCCAAAATCTCTCCCGTTTCACTGTCTTTGATCACTGTGCCCACGGGTACTCTGACCCGCAAATCTTCCGCGCCCTTGCCGTGCATGTTTTTGCCCTGACCGTGTTCCCCCCGGTCCGCCTTGTAATGGCGCTGGTAACGGAAGTCAGCCAGGGTCCACAGGCCTTCGTCCCCGCTCAAAATTACATTGCCGCCACGCCCGCCGTCCCCGCCGCTGGGCCCGCCCTCCGGGACATATTTCTCGCGGCGGAAAGCCACGGCTCCAGAGCCGCCGTCCCCGCCTTTAACATAAATTCTCGCCTGGTCGTAAAACACTGTCACATCACCTTTTATTCTTCAGGGTAGCCAATTTCGCCTCTGCCTTAAACACGCCTGCAGCGGCATCCTCTTGTGTTATTGCGCTCAAGCGTGCAGCAGCCCCTGCCAAATCTCTCCGCTTGGCCTGGCTTAAGCCTGAAAGGCTTATCTCCAGTTTCACACCGCCCTCTGTGCTGGACAGGCTTAAATCAAGCCTGGTCGATCCTGCGGCGGCAGCCCCGACCAACTCCAGCAGCTTGCTGCAATCCTTTGTCCAGCTGATTTCAGGCAGCTCACCGTCCGCTTTGAGGCCGAACTTTACATCATGCTTAAAACAGCTTGCAGCCAGGAGCATCAGTTCCACCGCCGCCTGGGGGGGGGTTACCCGGGAAAGAGGAGCAGTAGCCATGATGTCCGCTGTGGCTTGCCGCAGGTAATCCAACGCTGCCGCACTTTTGCCCAGCTGCAGGTAACCCATGACTACCTGAAAATGGTTCAGCACATCGTGCCGCTGCAGGCGGTAAAGCCCCAGCAATTCCGCCAACAGGTCAACATCCTGTATAGTTTCCACCACTCTATCCCCTTTCATGCTTTATACCCACTAAATCCTTCGGTTCGCTGACAGACTAAGTGTCGGGGAAGTCATAGTTGCACTTAACCCCCATACAGTTGACGGCACCAGCAGGACAAAAATGAGTCAGTGGAGAACCGTCCCCAAGTGACTCACTCTTTCATGCTCACCCCACTAAATCCTTGATTTGCTCCCTTGTTGTGGGAGGCAAAAAACCTCCGGGATTCCCGGAGGTTTTGTCGCTTTGCTTGCTTACTTTGCGGTTATTGTCACACGCTCGGGATAAATGCTGACTTGTTTGCGGTCTCTGCCTCTGCGTTCAAACTTTACATAACCGTCAATCGTGGCGAAAAGTGTATCATCTCCGCCTATGCCGCAATTGTTACCGGGATGGAACTTTGTGCCTCGCTGGCGCACAATAATGCAGCCGGCACTAACAAACTGGCCGTCGCCGCGCTTAACACCCAGCCGCTGAGCTTGGCTGTCACGGCCGTTGCGGGAACTACCCACCCCTTTTTTATGGGCAAAAAGCTGCAGGTTCATTTTCAGCATGGAGTCCACCTCCTCTGTTCAAACATAACAAACCGTGATGCGTGACTCTCCCGGATTCCTTCCAGTCCCTGCAGCATGGTGCCGAGGATGGCCCTCGCCATGAGCCTGTCCTGGTCGGTGGTGAGCCGCTTTAAAGTACATTCCAGAAATCCGTCCTCCGCCCTGTATACCGGAGGCACGGAAAGGTATTTTTCCAGGCCGTTGACAGCGCTGATAGTCAAAGCAGATACTGCCGCGCAGACTATATCCTGCCCTGCCTGAGCAAAGCCGGCGTGCCCCTCAACCCGGAAAGAACGGATATCACCCAATTCGTCTACCTCAAACAAAACCTTTAGGCCCTTAAGCTTCGATGCTCTCGACAACGACCTTGCTGAAAGGCTGACGGTGGCCTTGCTTGC
>JAJYNB010000197.1 GCA_021786555.1 Bacillota bacterium
ATCTCGACTGCGGCAGGAGCACCAAATCTATTTGGTGACTGCCCGTCGCGAGGTGGAGGAAGAGATTACCCGGCGCTGGCTCGGATTGCACAAAATTCCTTATGATGAGCTGATGGTAGTTGGGGACCGGAACAAAGCGGAAGTTTGCCTTGAGTGCCAACTGGAATTATTTGTTGAGGATTACGCTGGCAACGCCGCAAAAATTGCAGCTGCCGGGGTGCCCGTGATCATTCTTGATGCCCCCTACAACCGGGTGGACCTGCCCAGGGAAGTGACGCGCTGTTATAACTGGGGCCAGATAGTACAACTGATACAGGGACGAGGCCGTTGAAAAACTGTGTTTGTCATTAGATGGCTTCAATTTTGTGGCAAAAAAAAGCCCGCTCAAGAGAGCGGCGCTCCATGGAAGGTTAAGAATAATAGGTCGGAATTGGAAACCTGGTCTCTGTCAAGAAAACGACGGCCCTTACCACGCTTGGGTTTGGCATCCTCGGCAGGGGCAGCAGCTTGTTTATCAAGTTCAGGCTTATGTTTTTGTTTGGAGTCCTTTTCAGGGTGCGGCTTGTCTTGACATGTGCCGCCGGAGGCAGCAGGCCCTGGGTCTTGTACGACAGGTCCTGAGGCTGGGGGATTATCCGTTGCATCAGTGTCCAACACAGCACCGGAAGAGCCAGGGCTGTTGCCTGGACCGTCACCTAAAGTTGTGGACACGAGTATGGGCTGAAAATTGGGCATTGCACGGGTCGGAGGGGCCTGTACAGCTGCGGGCTTTTGCTGTTCTTTAGATTCAGTGCCGGAGGCAGCCGCTAAAGACTGGGTTTTGGAACTTTTGCCGGATTCAGCCGGCATTTTTCTTTGGGAGGCGCCTTTTTTATTTTGGTCCGTCGTCTTGGCTGCAGATGGAACAGGGGGACTGATTGGCAGCAAAAGGGGCGGACTCGCCAGGTCTTTGTCGGACCCTACCAGCTGTTCAAGTTTAATATTGTGGTCCCGCAGCACTTGGGGAAGACTTTGCTGACGCAGGTCACTGGCCGGGAGGGTTAAGCTATTTTCAGCAGCCAAATCCAGCACCAACTGTTCCCCGGCGGATAATTCAGCGTTGGCGGCCTTTTCCCGGAATTTGAGGTTGATGGGCTGGGAAAGCAGTTGGCCTCTATAATTGTGCTGTTCGAGCGTATCCAAAACCAGCTGGTTTAGTGCATCTCCTTGCAGGTACGATGCAGCGGTGTAAGTTAAGACCACGGGATTCGAGCCGGATTTGTTTTTATCAACCGCCGCAGAAGCCAGATCCTTTAGGGCGTCCTGAACGGGCAGGTCCTCCACTTGGACTTGTTCCAACAGGTTGATGCCTTGGGGATTGTAGCTGGTAGCCCGGATAACCTTTCCCCTGCTGTTAAGTATAAGTTCGATGCTTGGGGTCATGTCCAGGGAAACGTAAGCCGTGGGGGTTGAATTTGTCGCATACACCTGATATCCGCCCAGCACCAGAGTGATCAAGATACTTGCCACGTAGGCCCAGACACGGGAAACGGGGCGGTTGGCCAGGTAATAGATGGGTTCCAGGCGATAGCTTTCAATGATTTCGCCAACCTGGGGAAGGGTTTCAGGCAGCCGCAGCCGGACGTACTCGTTGCCAGGCCCCAGAACCAAACATGCTTTCTCTCCAACCTCGAGGACCAACCCAGTTACCTTTTCCACTTTCAACCCCTCCCTTCCCTGTAAATTTGCACAAATTCACGCAGGTGCAAGAACTCGTCCTGATAATGAAGCAGCAAAGCCGTTGCTACAATATATTTTCGGCTTTTCTCCAAGGTTTTAGGGGATAGACCGCTGATTTTTGCCAAATCTTTTATCGGGACCTGTTTTTTTGTCAGCAGACGTTTGCACAGTTCTTGGTGCTGTGCCAAGAGGTGAGCTGTCCTGGTCAGTAATTGGCGGCTATCCTGGTGCTTCGGGCAAGCGAACTCCAAATCGGAGAAATTTATCTGGTATTCGGCCAAGAGCTTGGTAAACCCGGCGATTTCCTCTGCCCGCTCCTGCCGAACGGTTGTCTCAATATAATCCTCCCAGGCTCGTGAAATGTCGCCAGGGGAAAATTCTTCATCGCTGTCCCCAATGGCGATGGGCAAGTGATTATTGCGTTTCTCTTTGCGAAAAAAGTCAGTAAGCTTGCGTTCTATTACCCTGCGGGCAAAGGCTAAGAAGGGGACATTGGTGTCAGGTCGGTAGGCGTCAATTGCCTGGTTAAGGGCAATTAAGCCTACGCTGAGTTCGTCGTCCTGGCCCCAAATCAAGTAACGGCCGCAGTGCCGGCTGGCGATTTTGGCCACAAAAGGTTTGTTCAGGGCCAAAAAGTCATTGCGCTGGGTCGCGGAGTTTTTTATTGCAGGAATATCAATGAACTCTGATGTCATACTCGTTGCTCCCAAACGTTAAGACTGGATAAGTTGGCAGACATAGCCCATTTCAGTAATTCGACACATAAGGCTAAAATCATGGTAGCAACGCGAAAAAAAGTTGCTTATCTTACCCCACCAAATTCCCCCCTTCAGGTCGAAAACTTAGTCAAACCGCTGAGAGTAAAGGGGGTGATTACCGTAGCTGAGTATTGGGCTCATCAGGATGGGATGCCGCAGACTTATGGAGACATAATGGACGCATTCGAAACAAAACGTGATTCTGTGGCCACGATGGTAAGAGCAGATGAGAAGCCAGTGAAAACAGGCCTGCCGGTCTGGCTGAAACTGGCCGTAATTGTGACGGCTCTAATCGTGCTGCTGGACAAACTAAAAATCTAGGGGTCCACTAAAAAAGGTCACCTGCGGGGGGTGACCTTTTGCTGTGTCAGGGGTTATAATTTATTCAAAGGGCACTAAACACTTTTGGCACGCGCGACTTAAAACTCCTGTTTTGATTAATACTATTCTATTAGGAACTGTATTAAGGAAGGGGGGTTTTG
>JAJYNB010000155.1 GCA_021786555.1 Bacillota bacterium
GATTATAGAGAATGGTGGTGGCTGGGAAATATTTATACAACATTAGGAGGTGATGCTTTTAGCCGTGTGTATGTTTTCAGAGCTGCTAACGCACCATACAATTGTAGCACACTTTAAAGTAATAATTGGAGGATGACGATGATGACGGGAATAACTTCGGAACAAAGTCTAAGTAAATATCGTTGGTTTATTTTGCTGCTTACGGTTGCAAGTTTCATTTTTACGTTTATCAGCCGGTTTGCCTGGCCCCCGCTCATCCCTGTGGTAAGTCCTATCCTGCATCTTTCCAATGTGCAGGCAGGCGCTTATATGACCGCTTTTTACATTGGATATGTAATAACGGCTATACCTGCCGGAGTATTGGCAGACCGTTTGGGTGTAAGGGTAGTATTGGCCGTAAGTCTCATTCTGGCCGGCCTGTCGACTTTTGGCATGCGGTATGTTGTAACTTACGACTCAGGATTTTGGCTCAGGGTACTTACGGGTTTAGGTGCCGGCGCAGTATATTCAGCCTGTTCCCGGGCATTAATGGAGTGGTTTTCGCCTAAAGAACGCGGCACAGCATTCGGATTTTTGTTGGCAGCTCCATCAGCCGGTATAGTTTTGTCCAACTATATAGTACCGGCCCTGAATAAATCAGTTGGCTGGCATGGCGCTTTTCAGGCTATCGGGCTCATCATGGTCCTTATCGGAGTGTTGGTTTTTCTCCTGGTACGCACGACAGATAAACAAAAGAGCAGTGGGAATATATTTGGCGGATTCAAGGTCGTCTTTACCAGCAAAGACTTAATTCTCACTTCGCTGGCCGGTTTTTGCCTGATGTTGGCTGAACTCGGCATCGCTACCTGGGCCAACGCCTACATGAAACAGAAGCTGGGTTTTTCAGTCGCCACCACAGGTCTGGTGATGATTTTTTACGGGATCGGCGGAGTAATAGCCCCGCTGTTGTCCGGCTACATTTCCGACAAAATCGGCAAGCGCAAAACCATCTTGATTTTTTCCTTTGCGCTGCAGATTCCCCTGACAATCATCTTCGGTTATATGCAATCAATCCAGGCGTTAATTATTATGGGCTTCTTAGTTGGATTTAGCTCTTACCTGGCCAATCCCCACCTTACGGTTATGATTTCAGAGTTTGCCGGCAAAGAATGGGCCGCGACAGCAAACGGCACTGCGAACTTTATCTTCCAGCTTGCTTCCATGATTGGCCCCATTGTTTTGGGGTGGTCCATTGATGTCTCCGGCAGTTTCTCGGCTGTGTGGTGGATAATGGCTGCGGGTCCCCTGGTGGGCATTCTCATGCTGCTGCCGGTGAGGCCGGAAAGGGTGCGGGCTTAATCAGATTGTTTCATTAAAAATCTCAGGAGGTTAGTATAGTGGCTAAGAATGTTGAGGAGCTTTATGCCGAGAGGTTGGGGCGCTACCAAGCCACCATTGCCTTGGAACCGACGGACCGCATGCCGGTCGCTGCGGGAAGCAACTATTTTTCCGAAATCTACTCGGGCAACACCAATCAGGAAACAATTTACGACCCCGAGAAATGGCTGCAAGCAGAAGAAGCATTTATCAATGATTTCCCTGAAGTTGATGTTCTGCGCAACAACAGAGTGTGGGCCCCCTTTTACGACGCAGTGGGATTAAAAAGTTACAAATTGCCTGGCCGGGACTTGCCGGCGAAGGGAAACATTCAGTTTGTTGAAAGTGAATACATGAAGGCTGACGAGTATGATTTGCTGATTAACAGCCCCATGGAGTTTATGTTTGAGCGGTTTATCCCGCGCATGTTGGGAGAGATGTCAGCAAACGGCTCTTTCCGTTCCAACATGGCCTTCTTAAAGGGCGGTATGGCCCAGATGATGATGAACCAGATTATGCGGAACAGGTCTGCGCAGCTGCAAACCAAGCTAGGTATGCCTCAGCCGATGACCGGCGCTTTTGTAGCTCCGTTCGACGCTTTGTCTGATGCCATGCGCGGTCTGCGGGGAATCCTGCTGGATATGTACAGGCAGCCCGACAAAGTGGTGGCAGCCTGTGATGTCCTGGTGGATGAAATGGTGAACTTCGCCCTGGCTACTGCTGATCCCTTAAAGCGTTACCCGATTTTTGTGCCAACCCATAAGCCTACCTTCTTATCACCCAAGCAGTTTGAGAGATTCTACTGGCCCTCCTTTAAGAAAACCCTGGAGAAATTAATCGCTGCCGGCTACAAGATCCGCGCCTACCTGGAGGGGGATTGGGGACACCATTGGCATGCCTTCCTGGAACTTCCCAAAGGCAGTGTACTCTGCGATATTGACAACCAAGGGGACATCTTCAAGGCTAAGCAGGATATTGGCCACCACATGTGTTTGGCGGGCGGTGTGCAGGATTCACTGCTTATCCTGGGAACTCCGCAGGAAGTCCGCGACAGGGTAAAACTGCTCTGTGAAACAGTAGGTAAAGACGGCGGTTTTATAGTAAACGGCGGGTGTAATATCCCTTATGATACGAAGCCGGAAAACTACCGGGCACTGGTAGACGCAATCATCGAGTACGGATCTTATGACAAGGGTATCAAACCCATCCCCAAAGCTGCTCTGCCAGTCATAGGGGAAACCCCGGCACCAAAGGTGTTTACACCCTGGGAAGCCAAGTTAGCCGAATTGGGCGGGGTTTTGGGAGATGAAGGTTTAATCCGCAAACCGTGGGACATGCTGGAAAGCATGGGCTACGCCTGGATCTGGCAGTGGGTTATGTAGATTCCCTGAAAAGGAGAGGTGGGCATAATGTCAGGAGAGACTCAAAAGAAGTTTGAGGACAGGCTGAAGCGCTATCAAGCCGCTATTGCGCTAGAGGTTCCGGACCGTGTGCCGATTTCCGCAGGATCAAACTATTTTGCGGAAGTTTATGGGGGCCACACCAACCAGGAGTTTATTTATGACCCTGGTACCTGGAGTAA